>CADCTM010000331.1 GCA_902805485.1 uncultured Coleofasciculus sp.
CAATGTATTTGATGTAATCTTAGAGCAATCGGAACTTGTTAAGTCGCGAGACTTGTATCAGATAATCGGCAACTGTGGAGACAAATATCGTCGTTAAAATTAAGCAATCATTAGTTAGTTTACCTCTATTTGAGGGGCAAAAGGTTTATGAATATTTGATTACTTTTCCACTGGATGTTGTCCATAAAATGGCAGTGCTTCTGACCAATGAGGGCGTTTGTCATGTTGCCAATCCCAATAGGCAAGTGCTAATAAGTTGGTGACAGAAGCACCTAAATCAACTGGGACATCAATCAGTTGGTAGGGCATTTCTATTGCATTTAGTGTTTGCTGCCAGCTGTCAGGAGTCATAACAGAATCAGGCAACAGTTGAGTTAGAGGTAAAACTGGGGAAACCTGATAAATCGCTGTAAATAATTGACCTCGTTGGGCAGGCATTTGAAGAGCGATAGCGCTAGCGCCTTCCTTTGGGAGAATCGCATTTTTTGCATAATCCCCTTCTTGCCCCTGCAAGTGCAACCAAGCGACAGCAGAAAGGGTCGAAATTGCAAATAAAGGAATATCTAATTGCTGTGCCAAAGTCCGGGCGGTAACAATACCAATCCGAGTACTTGTAAAACTACCCGGTCCCTTTGCCACAGCAATAAATGCCAAATTTGCCCAAGTTTGCGGCGTCAGAAACTCAGCAACATATTGATGCAAATAGGTAGATAAGTCGCGCCCCAAATCCCAAGTTAAAGCACGAGTATCACCAACAAAATTACTAACAGCTAGACCTAATTGAGAACTCGTTGTATGCAGGGCAAGACCGTATCGATTCGGGTCAAAATTTGGCATTATGTAAATTTAAATCAGCGAAGTCAAGTCACAATTTCTTCTAAAGCTTGTTTTAACGTCGGATATTGATAGTTAAAACCATAGCTAGTTGTCCGTTTGGGTAGCACTTGTTGACCTTCCAAAACCAGTTGCGCCCCTTCTCCTAACAAAGCCTCTAAGGCAAAACCGGGAACAGGCAACCAAGAAGGACGATTAAGAACATCCCCAAGTGTCTGACAAAGTTCTGACATCCGCACCGGATTGGGAGCAGTTGCATTGAGGACACCCTCAACATCTGATCGCATTAAAGCTTCTATAATTAAGTTGACCAAATCATCCCGATGTATCCAAGAAAACCACTGTTTTCCCGTACCCAAAGGACCCCCCGCAAACAGTTTAAATGGGGGGATCATCTTCGCCAATGCACCCCCATCCCCCAAAACAATTCCTAAGCGCAGAATTACTAATCGGACACCAACATCTTTTACTTTTTTGGCTTCAGTTTCCCACTTTTGACAAACTTCTGCCAAAAAATCATTGCCGCTGGCACTCGTCTCCTCAAAGGTTGCCGTTTCGCTGGTGCCGTAATAACCAATTGCTGAAGCATTAACTAATACCGCTGGTTTCGGGTTAGCTTTAACAATCGCTTCGACAATTTTTTGCGTACTCAACTGACGACTATTAAGAATTTCCTGCTTTTGTTTTGGCGTCCAGCGACTCTCGGCAATCGGTTCGCCCGCAAGATGCACCACAGCATCACAACCCGATATCGCTTCTTGCCAGGAACCCGACTCCGTGGGATTATAGGCAACGACTTCCAAATTTGGAAATGCTTTTAATGCTGCGTCCCGATTTCGAGTTAAGATTAATGGCTGATCTCCCCGTGCCTGAAGTTGTTCTACTAGGCGGCTACCGACAAATCCTGTTGCTCCCGTAATTGCTACTTTCATTTTCTGCCACTCCCTGTAGATTTTTCTGTTTCACCGTAAGCCATACCGTTATCTTCAGCATACCGATGCATAAAGCGCATAAATCGCTCCCAGTGTTCTTCTGGCTCGATCTCAAACTTGCACTCTACCCGTTGCAGGTCATCGCCTTCTGGCCCACTAAAGAGGAACTGTACAGAAGATGGTGTAACGCTAATTGCTCCTTCTTCATCAGTTAAAAGTAGGGAATTTAGCGATCGCTTTGTAAAGCTATTGAATTTCTCTAACGCCTTTAAGGAATTAAACGTCATCAATACCGAACGGATGCCAGAACTCTTACTGCGACGTAAACTCACGTTACTCAATTCTTCCGAAATCCCTTCAAAAAATTGAATCGATGGGGACTGAGCAGTCATGTTAAAACACGGATAATATTAAAGTTAGTATACAAAACTTAAAAGCACTTCCTGCACTAATTTCTGATCAGGCGGACAACATCCTGGTGCATCACTGAAACCCTAAGTTAAGCTGCGACAAAATAGCAAAACATTGAGGACTAAGCTAAATGGCTAACGAGGAACATCTGGCGCTACTCAGACAAAGTGTCGAGGCGTGGAATGAGTGGCGGGAAAACCATAACAATTATGAAATCCTGGCAGACCTTACCGGGGCAAATCTGATGGGGATAAACCTGAATGGCGCCAACCTTGGTAGAGCAAACCTCACGGGTGCAGACCTTACCGGAGCCTATCTTACTAGAGCCAACCTGCGGATGGCAAACCTCAGTGAGGCAAACCTCGAAGGCGTCGATTTGAGTGGAGGCGACTTGAGAATGGCAAATTTGAGGATGGCAAACCTCAGTGAAGCGATTCTTACCGAGGCAGATATTACCGGAGCATACCTCAGTTTCGCTAATCTCAGGATGGCAAGCTTGAGTGGTGCAAATCTCAGTGAAGCCAACCTCAAAATGACTTATCTGGGGGGCGCAAACCTCACACAAGCTAATCTGAGAATGGCAAACTTGAGTGGGGCAAACTTAGAAAAAACTCAAGCTATTAATACCAACTTCAGGCAAGCCATTTTTACAGGAAGTTGTCTGGAAAACTGGCAGATTAATCGGGCAACAAATCTTGATGACGTGATCTGCGACTTTGTTTATCTCCGGCATCCACAACAGGAACGCTTGCCAAGTTCTGGAAATTTTTCTAGTGGGGAATTTACTAAGTTATTTCAAAATGTTTTAGATGCGGCTGATTCGAGATTTAGTAGTGAAACAAAGCTGGATCAGGAGCCGACTCCTACTACTGCCCAAGGCGATGTTTCATCTCAACAAAA
>CADCTM010000332.1 GCA_902805485.1 uncultured Coleofasciculus sp.
TCTCTACTAAGGGAGTTTGGGGATCAATTAACCAACCTAAGCGCAAACCATTAGCAAGATAATCTAGCATTTTACTTTGCAGTTTTGGTAAACTATCCGTCTCAGAACGTAGCTCAATAGCAAAGTCTGGACATAAAGGCGGAAATTTGCGCTTATCTTCAGGAGATAATGCTTCCCAGCGTTCCTTAATTATCCAAGAAACATCAGGTGATCGCTTTGCACCATTTGGTAGTCGAAAGATGGTGGATGAGTCGAAGACATAACCCAGTTTTGTTTGACGGTTCCAGATGACCACATCGGCATTTAAATCGGAATTTCTAATGCCACTTTCTCCACCAGTTGGAGGCATAATAATCAATTCTCCTTTAGCGGTTAACTCCATGCGCCATTCTTCGTTTGCTGTACTAAGTTGATAGAATTGCTCATCGGTTAAAGCAGCATTGGGCGGAATTTTTAGGGTGATAGTTTCCATCTGTGATGACAGAAAATGATTTCTGGTTGGGTGAGGGTGGTTTTATTTTAAGGGATTGGCTGATGAAGAGGCGATCGCGTTTCCGCTTACAATTCAGGTATGCCCAAACTAGGGAGAGCATTCACAATCTCGACGGTTTCTGGAATGCGGTTTTTACTGCCCCTTCGTGAGAAACACCCAGCTTTTCAAACTGCTTCAGCTCGTTGTAGTATTCCCTAACAGGTTTGTGGCTGGGTTTCAGGTTCAGGATTGGCATTGGTAATTGTTTAAAGTGATTAGAATCATTTATCAACTTAAGCCTTTCCCCTCATCCCCTAGCCCCTTCTCCCCTTGTGGGAGAAGGGGAACCAGATTCTCTTGCTTCCCTCTCCCACAAGGGGAGAGGGGTTGGGGGTGAGGGCTTTCTTGTTATTCCACAATGCTTTTAGCCTTAAATCGCAATTACACTCCTTCCCGCAGCTTATCCAAAACGCCCATATCTTCCAGGGTTGAGGTATCACCCGCCACTTCTTGCCCCGCAGCCAGATTACGCAATAACCGCCGCATAATCTTACCCGATCGCGTTTTCGGCAAAGCATCAGTAAAACGGATTTCTCCAGGACGAGCAATTGCCCCAATTTCCTGGACAACGTGCTTTTTCAGTTCTTTTACTAACTCCTCGCTAGGAGTATGATCGCCTTCCAAGGTTACAAAAGCAAAAACTTCTTCCCCTTTCATCTCATCAGGTTTCCCAACAACTGCCGCTTCCGCAACCGCCGGATGCGACACCAATGCCGACTCAATTTCCATCGTCCCTAGGCGATGTCCAGCAACATTAATTACATCATCAACGCGCCCCATCACCCAAAAATAACCGTCCTCATCCTTTCTCGCCCCATCTCCGGCAAAATAAACATACTTGCCATCTTGAGGAGGAATGTGTTCCCAATATGTGCGCCGGAAGCGGTCTGGATCGCCATACACGGTTCGCATCATCCCCGGCCAAGGGTGGCGTACTACCAAGTATCCGCCTTCGTTATCAGGGACGGTATTGCCTTCTAAATCGACAATATCGGCAATAATTCCTGGGAATGGAAGCGTTGCTGAACCGGGTTTTGTGGGGATGGCACCAGGTAGGGGCGTAATCATAAATCCGGCTGTTTCCGTTTGCCACCAGGTATCGACAATTGGACATTTTTCGCCACCAATTACTCGGTGATACCACATCCACGCCTCTGGATTAATCGGTTCCCCAACGGTTCCTAGCAAGCGCAACGAGGATAAATTACGGGTTTTGGGATGCTGTTCGCCCATTTTAATGAAGGCACGAATTGCCGTAGGGGCGGTGTAGAAGATGTTGACGCCGTGTTTTTCGATTACATCCCAGAAGGCGCCAGGATTTGAGGCACGGGGTGCGCCTTCATACATTAAGGTGGTTGCGCCGTTGGACAAGGGACCATAGACGATGTAGCTATGACCTGTAATCCAGCCCACATCAGCGGTACACCAATATACGTCGGTGTCTTTGAGGTCGAATGCCCATTGCAGCGTCATGTGGGTGTAGAGGTTATAACCGGCAGTGGTGTGGACGACGCCTTTGGGTTTGCCTGTGCTGCCGGATGTGTAGAGGATGAAGAGCATATCTTCACTATCCATCGGTTCGGCGGGACAATCGGCTGAGATGCCTTGTTGTAAATCATGCCACCAGTGATCGCGTCCCGGTTCCATCTGGATTTCTTGCTGGGTACGCTTGACTACGAGGACGTTTGTGACGCTGGGGACGCTGTTGTTAGATAAGGCTTTATCGACTTGTGCTTTTAACGGGACGATCGCATCTTTGCGCCAGCCACCATCGGCGGTGATTACTAGTTTAGCTTCACCATCGATTAAGCGATCGCGTAATGCTTCGGCACTAAAGCCACCAAATACCACGCTATGGGGTGCGCCAATTCTCGCACAGGCTAACATGGCGATCGCGGCTTCGGGAATCATTGGCATATAAATACCAACAACATCGCCTTTTTTGACGCCTAGTTGTTTCAAAACATTGGCAAACTGACAAACTTCCCGGTGCAGTTGGGCGTAGGTAAATGTCCGCGAGTCTCCCGGTTCACCTTCCCAGATCAACGCCGCTTTGTTTCTGCGCCAAGTAGTCAGGTGTCTGTCAAGACAGTTGTAAGAAATATTCATTTTGCCCCCATCGAACCACTTCGCAAAGGGCGGTTTCCAGTCTAATACTGTGTCCCACTTTTGGAACCAGTGCAACTGAGTTTCGGCTAAGTCTGCCCAGAACTTTTCGGGGTCAGCTTTTGCCTTGTCATACAGTTGCTGGTAGTCTTCCAGGCTTTGAATTTGAGCGTTTTGGGAGAATTCTGGGGTGGGCGGGAATAAACGCTTTTCTTGAAGAATTGATTCGATTGTGGGTTCAGACATAGTAGTACATTTTAGGTCGGAATCGGAACTTAAATTAGCGATCGCTAATTGCGGGATTTGTCCCTTCCAAACGATACTTGTTTAGAAGGGCAGATTGACACTTCAGTATTTTGATTTTTTTTAAGCTTCAGAACCAATTTTTTCGCTACTCTATATTTTGGTTTCTCTCCTGACCTGTAATACGAAGTT
>CADCTM010000333.1 GCA_902805485.1 uncultured Coleofasciculus sp.
AACAGTCATACTCAACGCTTGCCCAACGAACTCTATATTAGCGCCAAAGTAAAGATTGCCACTGCCGCCTCGACTCACCGTCCCTACCTTAAATTTAGAAATAGGCGGACGGGCGTATAAACTAGCTAGCGGTAGCAATCTTACCATCAATTCCTCAACAGGTTGCTTTAAATAATTTGCAATAATTTGGGCATTTTCTGCTAAGATAACGCCTTTGAACTTATCTGTTTTACTATTGACGACCGTCAGCAACTTTTCTCGTGCATCAGGCGAAAAATTAGAAAGCGCTTGAGTGATTTCTTGAGGAGTCACGGTATCAGATTGCTAAACGTATCAATAGTATTTCTAACGTATGAACAAAGGCTTACACAGGACACACAAGATGATTTCACCGTATCCATTTGCTGCCGTTTTATTTGATATGGATGGGGTTATTATTAATAATACCCCGCTCCATCAGTCGGTTTGGCGGGAATTTGCCCACTTCCACGGACTTAACCCTTCTGAAGAGGATATCCGGGCGACTAATGGGCGTCGTGCCGTCGATGTTGTAGTTTCGTTGTTTGGCAGTAAACTGAAACCAGAAGAAGTCTTACAGCTAGCCGCCGCGCGAGGCGCACTTTATCGTCAGTACCTTACCCGTGGGAATATCCCGGCAGTTTTTGGGGTGGAGTTGTTTCTGGAAAAACTCGGTACTTTAGGTGTCCCCCGTATCCTGGCTACTAGCGCGCGTGCCGATAATGTTAGCTTGGTACTGAGTCAGTTGAAGTTATCGGGGTATTTTGAGGACATTGTTTCTGCTGCTGATGTGTGCAACGGAAAGCCACATCCCGAAGTTTATTTAACTGCCGCTTTCCGCGCTTCTGTTAAACCCGAAGAGTGTTTAGTAATAGAAGATTCCCTACCCGGAATTAAAGCAGCAAAAGCGGCTGGTGCTTTCTGTTTAGGAATGACAACAAGTCAATCTGAGGAAAGTTTAAAACAAGTTGGAGCCGATTGGGTAGCGCCAGATTTTTCTTGCCTACCCAATCAACTCCAAATTTCCTAATATCCTACGTCCAGTAAAGTATACGACCTTGAGGAAAACGTCTAGTAATCTCGTCTTCAAAAAAGCGACGTAGACGCTTCATTGTATCGGCTTCATAAACATACTTTGTGCCGCCGAATTTGTTGCGCTTAACGCTACGTTTCGCTTCGTCCATATCCAGTTTGGTTTGAGGATACCAGGTTTGCAGCACTTCCTTAGAACCTGGTGTAAAGCGATGGGAAATTAACTCAAAAGTGAGGTTACAATCAAAATCAAGTGCTTCATTGATTTGGTCAAAAAGGCGATCGTAATGTGTCATCCAATCATCAACAGGCATAATCGGCGCAATTACTAAACCAACTGGATAACCCCCACCGCCTTTTGAGCGAGGCAATGCCAACTTCCGTAACGCCTGAAGACGGGATGTCACCGACGCTGTACCCCCTTCAAACCGTCCGGAAACTGGCGCGGCATTGATACTAAAACGGCAGCGCGTATGACCATTGTGCGGCAAGTCGAGCAGTTCATCCACGCCATCAAACTTCGACACCCAACGCAGATTTGCATTTTCCCGCGTCCCGAAATGGCGGATGCACGTCGCGAGGCTACCTGTGAGATGCTCGATACCTAAAGGGTCAGTGTAGCAGCTTACTTCGTAACTAGTCGCCTTTCCCGCTTGCTCGTATGCGGCTAAATTGTCTAAAATCTGGGGCAAGTTGGCAAAAACGCGGATCACGGGTGGTCCTGACAAACTCCCCGCTAGATAGCAATATTGACAATGTGCAGGACAACCTTCAGCAATATGAAATTGCCAGTCAGCCGAAGGTGGGATCGGACTGAGTTTGAAGGCACTCGGCGGTGCTGTCACAACGGCAAGAGTACGCTTACTTTTGTTGTAGGTTTCTCGTTCATCTTCACCGCGTAAACCCGTCAGGCGGTTTCGTGGTAGCTCCTCAACAGGTAAATTAAGAGACTGTACGCGCGATAAGATTTGTTGACCCCACGGCTCATCTAAAGCTGCAGGTGTAAACAATACGCGCTCTGGCATCCACAATCTCGGTTCACGCGCCTGGGACTCTAGCTTTGGCTTGTCTACGGTTGGGTTTGACAAAGTTATTGTCCTTTAATTATACAGGATTTTTTCTGTTAAGAACAGAGATAAAAATCAAGCTTTCTTCTAGCAGGTAATACTAGAAGAAAGCGGTTAATTAGGCTTCCATGACTTGGCGAATCCGGCGTTCTAAAAGTTCGAGGTCTAAGCCGCCTTCGTCACGACTAATACGGCGAACAGTTGTGTTAACATTGCTCAAGTCTGCCAGTAAATCTTGTAAGATTTCTTGCTGTTGACGAGACTGAGTAACCTCACGCGGTTCTTGTACTAAGTCGCGGATAATTGTGTCTTCCGCGCGGGATGCAACAACGGGATCGGTTTGTCCTTGTACGTGAACAAATGTCCGTCGTCCGGGTCCGCGTTCTTCTTCAATTGGGATTACGGCTGTTACTTGGTCAGAGCGCACATACTTGCCAAATCCGAGATGAACTAGTACGGATGATTGAATTTTCATATAAGCTTTTCTTCGGTTGCTTATCTTTATTTTAACGTCTCCCTGAATGACTTCAAAGCTATGGTATGAGCGGGTTATACGCTATTTTGGTAGGGTTGTCTGCTAAGTTGTTTAGCCTAGTAGATGAAGAATTTAAAGCTTGATTTTTTTGAGAGTTTATGGAGATAGATTAAAAGTAAAAACTTAAATTGATAATACTTTAAAAATACCCAGTAAATTAAGATTACCTTAAATAAAGACCAGGGTTTTATTCTCCGCTAATTTGGACAAATATAGTTCGTTTTCTGGGTCCATCTAACTCAAAAAATAAGACAGATTGCCATGTGCCTAAAGACAATTTACCCTCCGCTATAGGAATCACTTCGCTTGTACTGAGCATCATTGCCATCAGATGAGAATGGGCATTTATCGGTTCATCCGGAGGAACATCTCTTAAATGCAGGTCATTGTGCAGATATTTACCTGAAGAAGGAGCTAAT
>CADCTM010000334.1:0-561 GCA_902805485.1 uncultured Coleofasciculus sp.
TGCTTACCAGATGGAAGAGCATTTTCAGCTAAAAATAAGTGAATTTTATTTGTATCCTTAGATGGATTGTCATATAACGTTGCCAGTTGAATTATTTCCGGGGCAATATATCCAGTTTCTTCTTCTAATTCTCGCGTTGCCGCTGTTAGGTTATTTTCAGTTTGTGGGTTAAACGTACCCGCCGGAAGTTCCAATAAAATTTCGTTGACACCGTGCCGATATTGACGGACAAAGACGATCTCTCGGTTCAGCGTAACTGCCATTAACAGGGCAATATCCGGTCTGACATTTACAAAAAAGTCATCGATAACTTTACCGTTTGGTAACTCAACCTCATCTCGCCTGACTTGACACCAGGGGTTGTCAAATACCATCTGTGAGTTGAGGAGTTTCCACTTTTGGATAAGACTCATTAACTTGTTATTTGTTGTGCTTAATTAATTAGACAACGGATTATGTCACGGATGTATTAATTAGGCAACGGATTATTTCACGGATGGATTAATGACTAATAACCCCTAAAAACATAGAGCCAGGAAAAAATAAAACTTGACTCAAGCC
>CADCTM010000334.1:571-3062 GCA_902805485.1 uncultured Coleofasciculus sp.
GATACATCTACAGGCTGGTCAAGAAACCAATCAAACCATGTCCGCTGACAGCTTCTAAAGCGAGCAGAGAAATAAATCCAACCATTGCTAAACGACCGTTGAGGATTTCGGCATAAGGTGTAAAGCCGGAGCGAGGATTTTCTTGCACATAAACTCTAGGTTCAATCGCAAAATTATTTAATTTTCCTTGTTCATCCACAATAGATCCAGCGCTACGCATGATGTTTCCCTTTATGTGTTATTTCTTTATGTAAATTAATGTAACAAAATTGTTAAAGTTTGTAAAGCAACTTGAGCAAACTCCCCAAAAATTATGCTTATAGACGTTGAAACCTTTACTGTACGGAAGCGATTTCCCTTAACAATCAGTCGTGGCACAACCTCAGAAACGACCAATATGTGGATAAGAATCCAGCAGGGGGGTGTTGAAGGATGGGGGGAAGCCTCTCCTTTTTCGATCAATCGTGAAGAGCGACAAAGTACCGAGCTTTTGTTTAAGGCGCTAACTGAAGTCGCAACATTACTAGAGATATATAGTCCTTGGGAGCGTCAGCAGATTGAGTGGGCGCTGGCTGAGGCAGAAGTGCCCTCAGCCGTTTGTGCTGCGATCGATCTAGCTTTGTACGACTGGTTGGGAAAACAAGTAGGAAAACCCTTGTGGCGGATGTGGGGCTTAAACCGCCGCCGCATTGTTCCAACTTCGGTAACAATTGGCATTAATACGGTGGAAGGGGCAAAACAGCGCGTACGTGATTGGATACCCTTGACGGGGGGCGATGTGCTGAAGATTAAACTCGGCTCACCAGAAGGCATTGACGCCGATCGCGAAATGCTCCTTGCGATTCGCTCAGAAGCGCCCCATGCCGAACTTAGTGTGGATGCAAATGGCGGTTGGAGTGTGGATGATGCAGTAACAATGTGCAACTGGCTTGAATCTCAGGGCGTCAGGCACGTCGAGCAACCGCTTGCCGCCGGGGAAGAAGAAAACTTGCCGCTATTGTATAAGCGATCGCCTATACCGATTTTTGTCGATGAAAGTTGCTTCACCAGTCGCGATATTCCCCAACTTGCAGACCGTGTACATGGCATTAACATTAAACTAATGAAATCCGGCGGCTTAACCGAAGCAATGCGGATGGTACATACAGCAAAAGCTTGTGGCTTACAGGTAATGTTCGGTTGCTATTCCGACAGCACCCTGGCAAATACCGCCGCCGCCCAGTTGTCGCCATTGGCAGATTATCTTGATTTAGACAGTCATTTGAACTTATTAGACGATCCCTTTACAGGCGCAACGTTGCAGAATGGGCGTTTAATCCCGAATGATTTACCAGGATTAGGGGTAAAATACCATGCATCTTGACAATAACCAGCGTCTGGCGATTTTGCTGCATGAAGGAATTCGCGGACCGAATGGGAAAACCGGGTTAACGCTTTTACGCTACAGTGAAGCCCAAATTGTTGCCGTTATTGACCAAGAATGTGCTGGGGAGTCGTTGTCACAACT
Organism: uncultured Coleofasciculus sp.; assembly: GCA_902805485.1. GTDB lineage: Bacteria > Cyanobacteriota > Cyanobacteriia > Cyanobacteriales > Coleofasciculaceae > CADCTM01. The sequence goes on from CADCTM010000334.1 coordinate 2,079, forward strand.
GACTGGCATAGCCTGTGATGCGCCAATTGTCGATTCTGTGGCGTCAGCACTTGCCTATGAACCCGATGTTTTGGCGATCGGGATTGCACCCTCTGGGGGGATATTACCAGATGCTTGGTGGCAGGAGGTGAAGCAGGGCGTAGCGGCGGGATTGTCGGTGATTAATGGTTTGCACACCCCAATGGCGCCTGATCCGCAGTTACAAGCTTTACTAAAAGATGGTCAGGAAATTTGGGACATTCGTCAAGAGCCTGCGGGCTTAATTGTTGGGAGTGGGAAGGCGCGGACACTTTCTTCTCGGCGCATCTTAACCGTGGGGACGGATATGAGTGTCGGCAAGATGTCGGCAAGTTTGGAATTGTATCGGGCGGCAAGGAGGCGGGGAATTCGCTCGAAGTTTCTGGCAACGGGGCAAGCGGGGATAATGATTGCTGGGGACGGCATACCGCTGGATGCAATTCGGGTGGATTTTGCGGCGGGTGCGGTGGAACAATTGCTGATGAGATCAGGCAATGACTACGAGTTGCTGATTGTTGAGGGGCAAGGTTCGTTGTTGCATCCCGGTTCAACGGCAACGTTACCACTAATTCGGGGGACGCAGCCGACGGGATTGATGTTGGTGCATCGTGCAGGGCAAACTCATGTTAGAAATCACGATCATGTGCCAATTCCACCGTTATTAGAGGTGATACGGCTTTATGAAGCGGTTGCCTGTGGTGGCGGGGCGTTTGGGGTTGTGCGGGTAAAAGCGATCGCACTTAATACGGGGCATTTGGAGGAAGCGGCGGCACAAAAAGCGATCGCCCAGGTAATTGCTGAAACAGGTTTACCTTGTACAGATGCGGTGCGTTTTGGTGCAGATATATTGTTAGAGGCGGTAATCAATTAATCAAGAAGCATGGTTAGTTATAAGGGTTGAAGTTAAACTATGCAAACTCAACAAAAATACTACTGTCCAGAGGAATATTTAGCTCTAGAAGAAGC
>CADCTM010000335.1:0-1185 GCA_902805485.1 uncultured Coleofasciculus sp.
CAACCACCCAGAAGCCATACAATATCTGCTTACTCATGACACTAGTAAGGAGATTACATCTCCTGGCGATCTCGACGTTTTAGTCAAGCCACTTTTCGGTGAAAACTCCCTGCTTCTCCTCAACGGCAAGCAACATCGACGACGGCGACAGTTAGTTATGCCGCCTTTTCATGGCGAACGGATGAAAGCCTATGGTGAATCGATCTGTACTATTGCTCGTGAGGTGATGGCAACTTGGGAAATTGGCAAACCTTTTTACATCCGGGATGCCATGCAGCAAATCACGATGCGAGTGATTTTACAGGCAGTGTTTGGGCTGTATGAGGGCGATCGCTACAGACGACTTGAACGCTTGTTAGCAGAAAGACTTAACCTGGTTACCACTCCTATCACCTCAATCTTTGTGTTCTTCCCAAAACTGATGCTGGATCTAGGTCCTTGGAGTATAGCGGGAAAAGTGCAACGACTGGTTCAAGAGACAGATGAGCTAATCTATGCTGAAATTCAAGAGCGAAGAGCCAAGCATGACCCGGAGCGTACAGATGTCCTGTCACTGCTCCTGAGCGCACGAGACGAAGAGGGACAAGGGCTGACAGATGTAGAACTGCACGATGAACTCATGACTTTGCTCGTGGCTGGACATGAAACGACTGCTACTGCTTTGACTTGGGCATTCTATTGGGTTCACCGCTTACCCGAAGTTCGGCAAAAGCTGATGGCAGAACTGGCAGTTCATCGAGACACTCCTGACTTAATGGCGATCGCCCGCCTTCCCTACCTCAACGCCGTCTGCAATGAAACATTGCGGATTTATCCGGTAGCTTTAGTAACACTACCGCGCAGAGTTGAAAAGCCGTTGCAAATTAAAGGCTATGACTTGCAACCTGGTACGCAGTTGATGGGTTGTATTTACTTGCTTCATCACCGAGAAGACTTATATCCAGACTCTAATACTTTTCGTCCTGAACGTTTCATTGAAAGGAGTTATTCTCCCTATGAGTTCCTGCCTTTTGGTGGTGGAGTTCGCCGTTGCATCGGTACAGCTTTAGCTATGTCTGAAATGACGTTGATTCTCAGTACTATCCTTAACGAATGTAACTTGGAGCTGTTAGAAACCCAGGAAGTTAAACCTGTACGTCGAGGTGGGACTCTGGCACCAAATGGTGGAATTCGGATGTGCAAAGT
>CADCTM010000335.1:1195-3060 GCA_902805485.1 uncultured Coleofasciculus sp.
GGTGGGCGATAGCGAAGCGAGTAAAGAGCGAAGCGCAGATCGTCCACATCAGGTTTCTGCACCCACAGTAGCACCAACAACTGTTTAAAAGCTTAGAAGATTATCATCGCGATTAGCTTCGAGTAAAGCCGTAGACGATCGCTCATAAATAAATCTACTTAATTAAACGCAAGAGATTGATCAACTACGGCTTACGAACTCGCTTTTCTTCCCTCTTCCTTCTTTACAGCCTATAAATGTTTCCCGCTCTTTGACTGACAAATCGTCGTCGATGTCTATCTTTTTCCGTAGCTTCTGTCGGTGCTTTAATTATGAATATCAACGCTAGTTTTATCATTGTAAAACGCATATTACTCATCTGTGCCATTGCTGCACTTGCTGTGGTACTTGGTAGCAAAACCTCCGCCACTAAGATCAATTATTCGCCCCAATTTAAAGAAGCGGGTTTTTACAGTACGACAATATCTGCTAATAACGATGTAGCAGACATTTACTATCCCAAACCATCCGATCTTAATTCGGGCAAGTATTCTTTCCCGATCGCGCTTTTATTGCCAGGTGCGCTTGTAGATAAATCGTTTTATTCAGATTACGCTAGTCTCGTGGCGCGGTACGGCTTTGTGGTAGTAGTGCCGAACCATTTTCGCCCTTCACCCGTCAATCCCAATTCACCACCTATCTTGCTGTCAGAAACTTCGCAAATTGCGGCGGTGTTGGAACAAATGGCGATCGAAAACACAAAGCCAACTTCTCCAATTGCCTCTGTTGTCGATACGCAACGCCTTGGTTTATTAGGTCATTCTTTTGGTGGTGCGGTGGGATTATCGGCGATCGCTAACCAATGTCTGCGAGAATTATTGTTGTGTCGGGAGCCATTTACCAGACCGAAAGAACTGTTAGCGGGTGCATTTTTTGGTGCTAACTTGCGGAATCCAACTACTAATGAGTTTGTCCCCATTCCTAATGATAATATTGCAGTGGCGTTGATTCAAGGCGAACTTGATGGTGTCGCCCTTCCAGAACGAGCCAAACGCACGTTCGATCAAATTCAAACACCGCCCAAAGCGGTGATCGCGCTTCAGGGTGCAAATCACTTTACCATCACTAATGTTAACAATCCTCCTGGCGCGCAACCCGATAACAATAATCCTACATTAGATCGAGTCGTGGGCATAGAAACGATCGCTCGTTGGAGCGGGCTATTCTTGCGAGCAAATATGCTTGAAGATGCGGCTGCGTCTGATTATATCTACTTTCAAGGTGACGCCCTCGATCCGAATGTCAGCGTCACCAGTTTTCGGTGAAAAAACCATCTTCTATAGAGTTTAGTCACGTTCTGAGTGAGTGCCAGATACCGCTGCTTGGAAGAAATTAGACCCGATCGCAATCATCACGTCCACCGCCCCCTTCTCAATCAACTGGCGGCGAATCTCCAACTCAGAACCCCGCGCATCCGATGCCGAGTTTGCCATGACAAACCCCGCCCGTCCGTTCTGATTTAAGGCACTGTAGAATAGCTTAATCCAGAGCTAATTGGCATTGTCCGTTGAAGGAACGCCAAAGGGATAGTGAGCGCGATCGCTCTTTATCTTCTCTCGATCCACCCCATTCACATTAAACGGTGGATTAGCCATCACAAAGTCAAACGCCCCGATGCTGTCTTGAGCATCTTGGTCATAAGTGGCGCTGTTGTGAATATCTTCGTAATAGGTATTGCCCTGACGGATGTTGCGTAAACCAGAAACCCCGTGAACAACACCCGGAAAGTTACGCTGAAACACTGCAACCACGAGGGCAATCCCAAGTAATAATTGCCCGCCCCATGCGGCTAATCGATATCCTCGTCAGTTGGTACTTAGCATGGC
>CADCTM010000336.1 GCA_902805485.1 uncultured Coleofasciculus sp.
GAAAGACCACCTTAAAGACACGTTCACCATTTTCGCGGACGGTTATCAAAGCGGTATAGAAAGTGGAGAGTTTGAATTTGCAAGTTATTGTGCATTCAGCCTCTGTTATTGTCCCTTTTTTGCGGGACAAGAACTGATAGAACTGGAACAACAAACAGCAATTTATCGTAAAGCCACCCATCAGATTAGGCGAGAGACTCCTTCCACTTGGCTTGCCATGTTGCAGCAAACGATTCTTAACTTGCGAGATCAATCTGAAAATCCAAGTCGTTTAGTGGGTTATATCTATGACGAAGAGCAAGCACTATCACGGGCGATCGCGGTCCAGGATGGAACTAGCCTTCACTACTTTTACTTGAATAAACTGATTTTATGCTATCTGTTTGGAGAGTACGAGCAAGCTGCAAAAACGGCTACTTTAACAGAACAGTATTTAGGCGCAGCGACAGGATTAATCTCTGTAGCTATATTTCATTTTTATGACTCCCTAATATTTCTGAGCTTGTTAACGAATGCTTTAACCTCTGAAAAAGAAGCTTGGTTGAATCGTGTTAACGTCAACCAGGAGAAGATGCAGAAATGGGCATACCATGCTCCTACAAATTTTTTACACAAATTTCAGTTAGTTGAGGCAGAGAAAGCGCGAGTTTTGGGTCAGTTTTTTGAGGCAGAAGAGTTTTACGAACAAGCCATTCAAGGTGCTAAAGAAAACAAGTATCTTCAAGAAGAAGCATTAGGCTATGAGCTAGCTGCCAAACATTACCTAGCTCGTAGACGAGAAAAGATTGCTCAACTCTATCTGAAGGAAGCCTATTACTGCTATGAACAATGGGGAGCAATAGCAAAGGTCAAAGATTTAGAAACCCGCTATCCTCAGTTCTTTCATCTGTCGGAGAATATAGCTTCCATTCCAATTCGCGCCACTTCTGGAACTATTTCTAATACTCCACATGTTGCTATCGATTTAGCAGCGGTGATGAAAGCCTCTCAAGCGATTTCAAGTGAGATTGAACTAGAACAGTTACTTCGTTCTTTGATGCAGATCCTAATTGAAAATGCTGGCGCACAAACCGGATGTCTGCTTTTGGAAAATACAGGAGAATGGATGATCGAAGCGGCTTGTGAACTCAGTGAGGGTGCACAGGTCTGTGCAACGCGAGTGCTGCAATCAGAGCCAATAACAAATCGCTTACCTGAAACGATTATTCAATATGTACTTCGGTCTCATAAATCGGTCGTTCTCAATGATGCTATTCGTGAAGGTTATTTCATTCAAGATCCCTACATTCAACGCCATCAAACGCAATCGATCCTGTGTTTGCCACTGCTGAACCAAACCAGGCTTGTGGGCGTGTTGTATCTAGAAAATCAGTTGGCAGCTGGAGTATTTTCACTAGAGCGATCGCAAATTCTAGGCCTACTATCTACCCAGGCAGCAATAGCGATCGAGAATGCCAAACTGTACTCAGAGCAACGCGCAAGTAAAAGTCAGATGACACAGTTCTTAGAAGCGATTCCAGTGGGTGTTGCAGTATTGGATGCAACTGGTCGCCCTTACTACGCCAATCAACGGGCAATTCAACTGATGGGCAAAGGGATTGATCCTTCAGTACCACCGGAGCATATTGCAGAGTCTTACCAACTCTATTTGGCAGGAACAGATCAGAACTATCCAAATGAGAGCCTACCCATCATTCGGGCGTTGAGCGGTGAACTCACCAGAATTGATGATGTAGAAATTCTCCACCAACATACAAGAATTCCAGTAGAGGGATGGGGTACTCCAGCCTTTGATGAGCAGGGAAATGTGGCTTATGCGATCGTAACCTTTCAAGACATTACCGAACGCAAGAAAGCTGAGCAACTACTTGCTGATTATAATCGCACCTTAGAACAACAGGTTGCAGAACGGACAGCAGCTTTACAGCAAAGCGAAGCAGAACTGCGCCATCGAGAACAGGAACTACGGTTGATCACCAACGCTCTACCGGCTCTAGTCGGCTATGTAAATGCCAAGCGGTGCTATCAATTCATCAACCGTACCTATGAAGTCTGGTTCAACCGTAGCCGTGATGAAATTCTGGGTAACCCTGTTCGCCAACTTTTAGGTGAGGCGGTTTATCAACGGATTGAGCCGTATATTAATCAGGTGTTTGCAGGGCAAACTGTAACCCTGGAAGCAGAAATCCCTTTTCCGATTGGTAAACGGTACATCAGCGCGATCCTGATCCCTGATTTTGCTGTCAATGCTCAGGTGAGAGGATTTTACAGTCTCATCACAGACATTAGCGATCGTAGACGCGCTGAACAAGCCTCAATTCTGGAAGAGCGCAACCGCATGGCACGAGAAATTCACGATTCGTTAGCGCAGGCTTTTACAGGCATTTTGCTCCATGTCGGATCTACAACACAAATGCTGGCAGATGGTTTGGGTTCGGCTCAGATATATCTGGAAAGACTGGAAAAAATTGATGAATTAGCTCGAACTGGACTTGCTGAAGCTCGTCGTTCAGTGGTAGCGCTCCGTCCCCAGTTGTTAGAAAAGAGTACTTTACAGAGTGCTCTACATCGCCTCGTGACTCAAATGCGGTCAACTACCAAGACCACTTTAATTTGCGAAAGCAAGGGTGTAGTTTACTCTCTTCCAACTGAAGCGGAAAATCACTTACTACGAATTGGGCAGGAAGCTTTGACAAACGCCATCAAATACGCCAATGCTAATAAAATTCTGGTTGAGCTAGTGTACAACGATGCTCAATGTCTTTTGCGCGTTAAAGATGATGGGCAGGGCTTTGGGCTTGGTAGTATTTCATCACTTGGTGGCTTTGGTTTGCTGGGAATGAGCGAGCGAGCAGAACGCATTGGCGCACACCTGGCGATTCAAAGCCAACCTGGGCAAGGAACAGAAATTATTGTTATTGTCAACCGAGAGCGAAAATTACCATGAGTCAGTCCACTAAAATTCGAGTTCTAATTGTTGATGATCACTCCCTCGTTACAGAAGGATTGGCAAACATCATTAACTATGATCCGGAGATGATAGTGGT
>CADCTM010000337.1 GCA_902805485.1 uncultured Coleofasciculus sp.
GGTCTTAATAGTAATATAAAGGGTCGGAATGACAAATAGGCTCAGCACAGTTGCGATGCACATTCCACCAAAAGTCGCTGTTCCTAGCGATTGACGAGCGGCAGCGCCAGGACCTGTAGCCACCATGAGTGGAATACCACCAGCAACAGTTGAGAAAGCTGTCATCAAAATAGGTCGTAAACGCTCTTTAGCTGACTCGACGGCTGCCTTTGTAATGCTCAACCCTTGCTCATAGAGTTGGTTTGCAAACTCTACAATCAGAATAGAATTTTTACTTGCCATACCAATCAGCATGACAAAGCCAACTTGGGTATAAATATCGTTTGCCGTGCCCCGCATCCAAATAGCAATTAATGCACCGAGAATTGCCAAAGGCACCGTTAACAGGATAATAAGTGGATCGACGAAACTTTCATACTGTGCAGCTAGCGTGAGAAACACAAAAACGACACCCAAGCCAAAGATGAAGAGTGCCTGTCCGCCAGACTCCATTTCTTCTAGAGAAAGTCCAGACCACTCATAGCCAAATCCCTTTGGGAGTGTTTCTTTAGCAACCTCTTCCATTGCTTTGATGGCTTGCCCTGAACTCTCACCTTGGGCTGGGGAGCCATTAACTTCGACAGAGCGATACAAGTTGTAATGGTTGATGATTGAAGGACCATTCATTTGCTTGATCGTTACTAAGTTGCTAAGCGGGATCATACGGTCTGTTTGTGAATGCACATACAGCTTATTAATTTCCTCAGGGTTCGAGCGAAACTCCTGATCTGCCTGCACGTAAACTCGATAAGCCCGGTTGAATAGGTTGAAGTCGTTAACGTATGTGGAACCGAGAAAAACTTGTAGGGTCTCGAAAATATCTTCAACCGGAACCTGCAGGGCGTTGGCTTTATCGCGATCAACCTCCACTGAAATTTGGGGAGTATTGGCATTGAAATTAGGGCGCAACCCAGCCAATTGGGGCCGTTGAGGAGATGGGTAAGCACTGGCTCGACCAATAAACTTGCCGAGAGCTTCCCCGATTGCATTAAATCCTAAACCCGACCTATCTTGTAGGTGAAACTCAAAACCACCAAAGTTACCAACGCCATTGATCGCTGGCAAGTTAAATGGAATCACGGTTGCTTCCTGAATCCCTAGCATTTTAGGGAATAACCCAGAAGGTTTTGGGAAGAACCCACCAATGATCGCTTGCAATGATTGATCTGCTCCCCTCCGCTCTTCCCAAGGTTTTAGGGTGACGAAGATTAAGCCATTGTTGGGTGTTGCACCACTAAAGCTAAAGCCGGCAATCGCAAAGATTTGCTCAACCTCTGGCACATCTTTCAAAATTGCCTCAGCCTTCTTCAAGACATTTTCAGTGTAGTTGAGAGACACCCCCTCTGGTGCTTGAACCAGAGTAATAAAGACGCCTTGGTCTTCGTCTGGAATGAAACCTGCTGGAACCAAGGTGTAGACCCAATAGGTAAGCGCCAACGCTCCTGAGAATACTGACAGAATTATCCCTTTGCGCCTGGTTAACGTGACAATGCTACGACTGTAACTCTGTCGGGTTTTATCAATCGCCCAGTTAATACCGTTAAAAAACCAGTTATTTGGTGCCCGCTCTCGCCTCAGCAAGAGGGCAGATAACATTGGGGTAAAGGTAACAGCATTAAAGGTAGATACGGTAATGGAAAAGGCAATCGTGAGTGCAAACTGCTTGTAGAGCTGCCCGGTCGTACCAGGAAAAAATGCCACTGGCACAAACACGGTAATCAACACAAGGGAGGTGGCAATAACAGCGCTAAACAGCGCATTCATGGATGAGATCGCTGCCTCCACAGGTCGCAGTCCTTCATCATGAATTCTGCGGGTGATGTCCTCTACAATGACGACCGCGTCATCCACGACTAAACCTGTCGCCAAGGTTAAGCCAAATAAAGTCAGGGTATTGATCGAAAAATTGAAGAGTTTAACAAAGATGAAAGTACCAATAAGTGCAACTGGCATTGCTAGTGAGATCACTAATGCGGCCCGCCAATTTTGCAAAAACAAAAAGACGATGACGACAACTAATCCAACTGCCTGAAACAACGAGACAAGTACTTCCTCAGCTCCAGCTTCAATAAAAGTCGTCGTATCAAAGGCAACCTCGTAGTGCATGCTAGGTGGAAAATTTCCAGCTAACCGTTGCATTTCCGCTTTGACTGCAGCCGCAGTGTCTAGCGCATTACTACCAAATTGTTGGGTGATACCCAAACCAATACCTTGGTGAGTTATACCATCACTGGAAGTAAACCGCAGTACGGAACCATAATTTTCTGCTCCTAACTCAGCGCGGCCCACGTCCCTCAGCTTAATCAGCGCTCCATTTTCAGTAGTTCTAATGACGAGATCGTTAAATTCCTCAATATCCTTCAGTCGCCCTTGGGCATTGACAGAATACTGATACTGCTGCCCCGGGGCAGCGGGCGGTTGTCCAATCTGCCCAGCACCAAATTGTAGGTTTTGCTGCTGCACAGCAGAGATGACATCTTGAGGAGATAAATTCCGGCTAGCGAGGCGATCAGGGTTAAGCCAGAGGCGCATCGCATAGGTACGCTCACCAAATATTTCAACACCACCAACCCCTTTGAGCCGTTTAAGGGCATCCGCAATGTAAAGATCGGCATAGTTGCTGAGATAGATATCATCATAGACATCTTGTCCTTTGCTTTCATCGCGATCAGAGTAGATCCCGATTGCTAGCAAGAAGTTGTTGTTTGCTTTCGTGACTTGCACGCCTGTTTGGGTTACAGGTCCCGGTAACCGCGATAGAACTGTTGACACCCGGTTTTGGACATCCACCGCTGCAATGTCTTGGTTTCGCCCCAGTTCAAACGTCAGGTTAATGCTGCTGGTTCCATCATTAGCGCTAGTAGATTTGATGTAACGTACACCTTCAATTCCATTCAGTTCTCGCTCTAAAATGTTGGTTACGGTAGACTCAACGACTTCCGCGTTTGCTCCTACATAGTTGGAAGTCACGCCGACTTGAGGTGGAGCAATCTCAGGGTATTG
>CADCTM010000338.1 GCA_902805485.1 uncultured Coleofasciculus sp.
TGGGGAACGGATAATCGGCACAGTGAAGTGAAACTGACTGCCTTGGTCTTTCCCAGCGGAATCTGCCCAAATTTCTCCGCCCCAACCCTTGACAATTTGCCGACAAATTGCTAAACCTAATCCCGTTCCACCAGCAGTCCGTCGTAGTGCGCCTTCTTCCTGATAAAAGCGATCAAAGACGGTTTCTAAACTGTTAGGTTCAATACCGCGACCTGTATCAGCTACAGTAACTTCTAGCATAGTACCGCCGTTACTATGGGTTTCAATGGTGATTTGCCCTTGGGGGGTGGTGAACTTGCAAGCATTGTCTAGCAGCTTTGCCAAGGTTTCTACCAACCACTCGCCATCAGCACGGACTAAGGGGAGGTCATCTGGCACATGGGTTGTAATTTGCGGTCGTTCTTCTTCAGCGTGACGGGCGCGGACATGACTCAGTGCCAGTTCAACGCATTCTTGAAGAGATAGGGGTTCGGGATGCCATTCTACGCGACCACTTTCCAAGCGCGAGAGGGTGAGGAAGTCTTGAACCAATTTTCGCATCCGTTCGGCGTCTGCCAGAGCAGTGTTGAGCATTATCTGGCGCAACTCTGGTGACATATCGGGTTCGGTGGCGAGACTTTCCAGACAAACTTGAATCGTAGAAAGGGGTGTACGCAGTTCGTGTCCGGTGATGGCGACTAAGTTACTACGGGTACGGTCAAGCGCTTCTAGCTGTTGGTTCAAGTCTTCTAAGTTAGCATAGGCTTCGGCTTGAATCAGTGCCACACCGACTTGAGTAGCGATCGCTTCTACCAGTGACAGTTCGTCATCTTCCCAATTATGGGGTATTGCACCGCAGTGATGTAACTCTACCATTCCCAACAACTGACCTTGGTAGAGAACTGGAACCATTAACCAAGAGCGAATTGCAAACTGTTGCACCAGATTTAAAATTGTCGATGATGCACGAGATTTGTCTTGAGTTCCCCTTGCCAAACCATTCTGTCCTGCTGGGCGATTTGCTTTGTCAGCAGCGCTTGCGCTATTGCAATTAATGCGAGAGTCTTCTTGAGTATCTTTCACACAAACCATTTCCCGACGCTGCACAACATCTTGGAATAGCTCATTGTCTTGCAATGGCCAAGTCTGCCCTACAGTAGAAGAAATCTCTGCCCCTAGAAATTCATGGGTAATTGTTGCCAAAGCATCAGTTGCCTTACAGCGATAAATCAGACAGCGGCAAGAGCCAAGCGCTTGTCCCAATTCCTGAACCGCAACTTCCAGGATTTCATCTGAGTTAAGACTACGACGAATTGCCGTTGTAATTGAGTTAACCAAACGTTCTTTTTGTTCCTGTGCAAAAATCGAGCGATAAGCTTTAAGTAACTTGTATTGACCAGCCTGCAAGTATGTCACCAAGCGCTGAACAAAAGGATCAGGATTAGGAGTATCTTGAGCGAATCCAGTTACTAAGGTTGAAGTTCCAAGATACTGAGATTTTGCCGCTTCAATCTTATCTGTGAGTTCCGGGCGATATAGTTGGATTCGATCTAAAAGTAACTGTGCCGCAATTTTGCTTACGTTTTGGTCAAATGTCCAAATTCCCTCAAAGCGGCGGGAGGGGTCAATTTCCGTATCAGTACTGTCAGGTACGGGGGCAAATCGTTCCCGACAAATGAGACAATTTGCATACTGATGTCCAATCACGACTAAATGCCACTCAAGAGCTAAGGCATCTGCTGGCTTGAAGGCGACTGTTTCGTAAAACTCCGAGCTATCTTTAAAGTCTGTTTCCGGTGCCGCTAGCACGTACACTTGAGGAGTCCGTTCGGCAATGCGCCGATAGCGGTGTGCTTCCTGACGATAAAATCGCTCTCGTTGGAAACTAGCAATCACCAAGTGCTGATCTGACCCTGCAAGAACTTGGTCTTCCATCGCGTGAGAGAGTGCTGTGAGGGAAGACTTAAAATACACTTGCGATCGCAATTGGGGTTGAGCTTGCAGCAAATCTGCCAGCACGGAAGTCGTGATAATCATTATTAAGTTTTCGAGTTTGAGTCAGGCATGAGTGACGCTATGGGATACCAACCTGTACGGGTAGCCATATTTTCCCTTAATCAAGTAGTTGTAAAAGAAAGTGGGCTAACGTAGCAGGACATAATTCAGAGTGTGATTAAGTGCATTGACATAACAATATTGCTTTGTTCGGCATAGCTATTCCAAGGTCGCATCCTTGGCGCTCCTGATTTTAGAGTTGCTCCCTCAACTTATCCTACAAAAAAATGAGTTGAGTCCCAGCTCACTTCTCTATAATTAATCTTTGCTCAATTGCGACGAGAATATCTCAATTGAGCAAAATGGTTAGCAAAGATTCTCAAAACTTAAACACTAAACCCCTCCCCACAATTGGGAAAGGGTTATGTCTGTCGAACAAGTCTAACGATTATCTAGCTTTCATCGCCGTCGCTAAGGGTAATATGGCGGCAACACCCTCGGTGGAAATTTCACTCAAGGCACTCAGCGCCACGTTAAATAAACGTCCTGGCTTCAAGTCATCTTTGATTAAGTTCCACAAGCGTTGCACTTCTTCAGTATGGAGGCGGTCATCTTCTGTTAGTGCTAAAACTACCTGACGCCCTAAAAACTTGCCTTCATCGGAGAGAAGATATTGTAAACCGAGTTGAGCCGTTGGCAGTAAATCAAAGTTTTGGTCAGAACGAGCGATCGCAATCATATTCTCCAATCGCTGCCACTGGAACTTCCCATCTTTAAAAAATCAGAGCTAATCCTTCCTGTGTCACCAAGGAACGAATAATTAAGGCAAACTTCGCTGGGACACGGAACGGATAATCATACATCAACTCGGAAAACTGGTCGGTAATTGTTTTAAAGTTGAAGTTGATTACACTTTCACCCATTGCTTGACCTAGCACGGATTCTAAGGCGGGAATAATTGGTCGGATATCGGTATCGGGAGTTAAAAAACCGAGTTTTACAAAGTTTTTCGCTAATTCTGCGTAGTCTTGATTAATCAGGTAAACGACACAGCTAGCAATGGTTTC
>CADCTM010000339.1 GCA_902805485.1 uncultured Coleofasciculus sp.
GGTTTGAGAAAATTACCGGCTATTCAAAAGCAGAAATCATCGGTAAAAACTACGATTTTTTACATGGAAGTGATACAACACAGCCAGCAATTAAGGAACTACAACTGGCTATTGCCGAAGCCAGAGAATGTCAAGTTGTTCTCCGAAATTATCGAAAAGACGGTACGCTTTTTTGGAATGAATTCAGCATTACCCCAGTCAGAGACGATTGGGGAAAATTAACCCACTTTATCGGCGTTCAAACTGACATTACAGCACGCAAACAGACAGAAATAGAAATGGCGACAGCAACTGCTGCTCTAGAGCAACAAATGCAGCGGAAGTTGTTACTCAATCAAATTACTCAAGAAATTCGCTCTAGCTTAAAACCCAAGCAAATTTTTCAAACAGCCGCTACCCAAATCGGTAAAGCTTTAAGTACGAATCGTTGTCTAATTCACTCCTACATCGAACATCCAACCCCTCAAATCCCCTTGGTCGGAGAGTACCAACAACTTGGTTTAACATCAATTGAAAATATAGAAATTCCGATAATTGGCAATTCTTATGCTGAGTTACTCTTAACCCAAGATAGTGCGATCGCCTCTGATAATGTCTACGATGATCTCCTCCTAGAAGCTGCTGCCCCCTTATGTCGTCAAATCGGATTAAAGTCAATGCTAGCCGTCCGCACGTCTTATCAAGGCAAACCGAATGGGGTAATTTGCGTTCATCAATACGATCGCTACCGTCATTGGAGTTCAGATGAAACTGAACTAATTGAGGCAGTCGCAGCACAAGTCGGAATTGCGATCGCTCAAGCCAATCTTTTACAACAAGAGACACAACGACGCCTTGAACTCGATCAACAAAACCAGCAGCTACAATCGGAAATCTGCGTCCGTCAACAGGTAGAAAATGCTCTGCGACAAAGTGAAGAACGCTGGCAAATTCTTCTTCAAGGCAACAACGATGCCGTTTGGGACTTGAACCTCGAAACTAATGAAGTCCTCTACTCGCTGCGCTGGAGGGAAATGCTCGGCTATGAACACCATGAACTCGAAAACAATAATGATGAATGGTTAAAGCGCATCCATCCCGATGATCTTGACCGAGTAACGGCTCAAAACCGAGCCTACTTTGCCCGGAAAATCCCAAAATACGCCATCGAATACCGCCTACAGGCAAAAGACGGTAGTTATAAATGGATTTTAGGTCGAGCACAGGCAGTCTGGAACGAACAGGGAAAACCCGTGCGGATGGTTGGTGCTAATACTGATATTAGCGAACGTAAGCAAGTCGAAGAACAACTCAGCTCCAGCCAACAAAAACTCTCATTTCTTGTCCAAAATGCGCCCTTAGCAGTAATTGAGCGGAATCTCGACGGAAAAATCGTTACTTGGAATCAAGCGGCGGAACGCATTTTCGGCTACAGCGCCAAAGAAGCGATCGGTATGATTGGAATTGAAATCCTCGTTCCTGAAAATATTAGAGCGCAAGTTTACAAGATCGTTGAGCGAGTACTGACTCAAAAAATCAACAGGCAGAACAGCAACGAAAACCTTACAAAATCTGGTAAAACCATCATCTGCGAATGGTATGACACACCGATTCTGGATGCTCAAGGGGCCGTAATTGGATTAGCCTCAATTGCGATGGATATTACTAATCGCAAACAGGCAGAAATGGCACTAAAACAAGCCAAAGAAGCCGCAGAAATGGCGAGTCGTGCCAAAAGCGATTTCCTCGCCTCGATGAGCCACGAATTGCGTACTCCTCTCAATGCGATCTTGGGCTTTAGTCAACTGCTTACTCGTGACCAATCTTTGAATATACAGCAGCGAGAACATTTAGGCATTATTAATCGCAGCGGTGAGCATTTATTGACGCTGATTAATGATGTTTTATCCATGTCAAAAATCGAAGCAGGTCGGATTACTCTAAAAGAAAATTGCTTTGATTTGTATTGGCTTCTTGACTCAATTCAAGATATGTTACAACTCAAAGCCCATGCCAAAGATTTGGAGTTAAACGTTGAACGTCCTCCGGAGATTCCTCAATATATCCAAACTGATGAAAGTAAGCTTCGCCAAGTCTTAATTAACATCCTCAGTAATGCGATAAAATTTACACAACAAGGAAGTATTACACTCCGCGTTTCATCAGTCGCGGCTTCTGCTTTGCCCCGCCTTCTTAAAGGGGCTTTAGTGAAGGGATTAGAGGGGGCAGACAGCGTAAGTAGAGGCAGTAGCAACTACCCGTTAGGTACTACCCTTCAATTTGAAATCACAGACACAGGACAAGGCATTGCCGCTGATGAAATTAGTACCTTATTCCACCCCTTTGTGCAAACTCAAACCGGACGCCAGTCGATGGAAGGCACGGGTTTAGGTTTACCAATTAGCCGTCAATATGTCCGCTTGATGGGGGGAGATATTGCCGTGTGGAGTACTCCTAGTAAGGGGTCAATATTTACCTTTGATATCAAAATTACTCCGGCGTCTTTTGCGGATATTGAGACAACAAAAACGCGATCGCAACAAGTGATTGGCATTGAGCTAGAGCAACCCCAGTATCGAATTTTAGTTGTCGAAGATTCTACGGTAAATCGCCTTTTATTAGTCAAAATCTTACGTCCTTTGGGGTTTGAAGTCAAAGAAGCATCAAACGGGGAAGAAGCGATCGCTCTGTGGCAAAGTTGGCAACCGCATTTAATTTGGATGGACATCCAAATGCCCATAATCGACGGATACGAGGCGACTAGAGCGATCAAACAAATGCCAAACGGTAACGAGACGATCATCATTGCCCTAACCGCTAGTGCTTTTGAAGAGCAGCGAGAAGCAATTTTAAGAGCGGGTTGTGATGACTTTGTGCGTAAACCCTTCCGCGCAGAGGTATTACTAGAAAAGATCGCCCATCACCTGGGAGTTCGCTATGTCTATGAAGAACAAGTAAAACTATCTCAGTCACCACAGCAGGTGAATGTACTTAAACCTGAGTCTCTTAGTGTCATGCCAAGAGAATGGCGAGTTCTACTACATCGGTCAGCAG
>CADCTM010000340.1:0-2177 GCA_902805485.1 uncultured Coleofasciculus sp.
GTTTAGATGATGTTTACCTCGCCGCTACGGGACGAACCTTGATGGATGCTGAACTTGCTGCCGCTGGATCACGGGACATCAAGGCTGAGAAAAAGCAAAATATGCGCTAGTTCAAGAGAATTTTAACAACAAATATCTTGACTAAAATCAACAAAAATAATCCCTTTGAAAGATAGAAGAAATTAAAATGAGTGGAACAATTACTCCTTCTAAACCGGACATTACCTTACAGCCAGTATCCAGTCAAACCCCAATCCAGGATACTTCTAGATTTGGTGAATTCGTCCAAGAAACATTAGCCTTAACCAAGCGCCTGTTTATTCAACTCCAACGCCGTCCCTCAACATTAATAGCGGGAATTATTCAACCTGTAATGTGGCTAGTTCTCTTCGGAGCATTATTTCAAAATGCCCCTCAAGGACTATTTAATGGACTGAGTTATGGAAAATTTCTCGGTGCAGGGGTAATTGTGTTCACGGCCTTTGCTGGTGCGTTAAATGCTGGTTTACCAGTCATGTTTGACCGCGAATTTGGCTTCTTGAACCGCTTATTAGTTGCCCCACTTGCTTCCCGGTTCTCTATTGTTGCCGCCTCAGCGATTTACATAATTGCTCTTAGCTTATTACAAGCCGCCGCAATTGTTGCTGTTAGTGCTTTTTTAGGAGCAGGTTTACCTAATCTTGTCGGATTAGGAATTATTTCCTTAATTATTTTCCTCCTAGTTTTGGGTGTTACAGCATTAAGTCTGGGACTAGCTTTTGCTTTACCAGGACATATTGAATTAATTGCTGTAATTTTCGTTACAAACTTGCCTTTGTTATTTGCCAGTACAGCCCTTGCACCACTATCTTTTATGCCCAAATGGTTGCAAGTTGTGGCGAGTCTCAATCCCCTAAGTTATGCAATCGAACCAATTCGCTATCTTTATAATCATGCTGACTGGTCGCTGGGTAGTATTGTAATGCAGACACCGTGGGCAGCCATTAGTTTTGGTAGCGCCCTGTTAGTATTGCTAGCATTTGATGTTGTCGTGTTAGTGGCAATCCAGCCGCTACTACGCCGTCGCTTTGCTTAAATAGAATCATGAATTACCTTAATTGCGCCCTAACTACCATGAAAAAAAACAACCCATTCAGTCTTAGCTTCGCCACAAAGCGCCTTGTTAGTGTGGCATTGGGGGGAGGTGTTTGTGCAATGGCGATCGCTTCTGCAATCCTGCCTCAAAGCGCCTCAGCACAATCAATCGGTGGCTTTCAATCTCCCAGCAATGTCACTAGCCAGCAAAACGAAACAGATTCCATGTATGGACAAAGTGGTGATTTCAACGTCTTCAACCTCATACACCGCGCCCAGATGGGGACTGGTGAACTGACAAATCCCACTCAAAGCATCAGTGATGCCGCTACTCGGTTCCGGCTTGAACAACAGCGACGCCTTAACCTCCCTTCTCAATCTGACAACCTACAGCAGCCCTCACCACAAAATCCTGTTACGAATTCTGTGCCAGGAAATTAATCTAGTTTTTGTTAAAACCCTTACTGTAGAGACGTTTCGCTGAAACGTCTCTATTATTATGCTCGTGAGTGCTGATGCGATTACTCAGGTCTATCTGAAACGACCCTATATCACCCTTGAGCGATTTTCGTCCCTAAGCTGCCAGTCCCTGGTATTCTGGGAATTCGTGCAGTTGAAGGCAATCTAGAGCGCATTGAGGCTGTTTTTTTAAACTATATTGGCTTCCTTTCTATCGGTGGAGACTCCCTAAATCTCCCCTTATCAAGGGGGACTAAGATTCCCGCTCCCCGCGAGGATTCTCGCGGGGCTGGGGTGTATCTTCGGAAAAAGCAGACACTGCCTGCGGGGGGTAATCTTTTGATTGCCAGAGGTTCAACAACCCATCAACTTGCCGAAACCATCAAACTACTTGGTTGCGCCATATTCCCTTGGCATACAACACCCCGCTTATTCGCTTGAAGATGACGCACCAACTTATAAATCGCTTCAGTTTGCTCTGATGCCCCAGCTTTTTGCGCCAAATCAGTTAACGACAAAGGCGCACTTTCTGCCTGCAATACCTGCATTACCCGTTTCTGTAAATCCAGCACCGCCGTTGCTGCCTTCTTCCCTGCTTCTACACCAGGTTGATGATAGGCATTAACATTTACTAGGAAGCCATA
>CADCTM010000340.1:2187-12234 GCA_902805485.1 uncultured Coleofasciculus sp.
GAGCAATCAGCGCCCCCACAGTCCGAGGATTGACTTGCCCAATTGTTACGGTAATTGAATCCCTTTGATTTTCATACAGCGCTTGTCGTGTCCCCTGCAATAACCCGGATAAATAATCTCCGGAAGTGACGCCGGGTTCGACTTCTGGGGAGGTTCCCTGGCGGTCTTCTAAAACTTCAATGAAGGTTAGAAAGAAGTTAGGAACGCCTTCTCGTAACTGCTGGACGTATGCGTGTTGGTCGGTTGAACCTTTGTTACCATAAACGGCAATTCCTTGGTAAACCGTATTGCCATCCAAGTCTTTTTCCTTACCCAAAGATTCCATCACCAACTGTTGTAGGTAGCGGGAAAATAGTAGCAAGCTGTCTTTGTAAGGCAAGACAACCATATCTTTTTCGCCTTTACCGTTGCCAGAGAAGTACCAGGATAATGCCAGTAATGCAGCAGGATTTTCTTTAATTTGTGGGATGCGAGTGGCGGCGTCCATTTCTTTCGCCCCTTCCAGCATTTCCCGAATTTTAATTCCTTGCAATGCCGCTGGCACAAGTCCGACTGCTGACAATTCGGAGGTGCGTCCTCCTACCCAGTCGTACATGGGAAACATTGCCAGCCACCCTTCGGTTTTAGCTATTTTATCCAAATTGCTGTCCCTGCCAGTAATCGCAACAGCATGGGGGGCAAATTCAAGATTTATTGACTCGTAGGCTTTTTTGACTTCAATCATGCCGTTACGAGTTTCCGGTGTTCCCCCTGATTTGGAAATTACTAAGACGAGAGTGCTAGAAAGTCGGTCAGCTAGCTTAGTCAAGACAGCATCAATGCCGGCGGGGTCAGTATTGTCAATAAAATGAATCGCCAGGGGTGGAGAGAGGGGAGCAAGTGCTTCTGCAACAAACTCCGGACCCAATGCCGAACCACCAATCCCAATCGAAATAATATCAGTAAATTTCGACATTCCTGCCGGATGAATTGCACCCGTATGGACTTTTTCTGTAAAGTCTTCAATTTCTGCTAAAGTCTTGACAATTTCTTGTTGCAGGTCGGTGGTTGGGGCTAAGTCAGCGTCTCGTAACCAGTAGTGACCAACCATGCGGTTTTCGTCGGGGTTCTTAATTTCCCCTTTCTCCAACTCGTCCATTTCCTGAAATGCCTTCTCAAACTTAGGTTGCATTGTCCCTAAGAAGGCGTCATCAAACCGCATCCGGCTGATATCTAGGTAAAATCCTAGTCCTTCGTGGTAATATAGCCAATCTTGGTAACGTTGCCAGAGTGTTGCGGCGTCCATCTCTTTGCTCTCAAACTCCTGTTTTCACCAATCACAGTTTAAGCTAACGACTTAGCATAAAGTGTTGTGCTGGGGGGCGAAGTTGTCTCTGGTACAGATATTTAAATGTTTGGTTTAGGCAAAACTCGCAAAAATTTGACAATTTCTCCGGTGACTTCGATGCCGACGATGTAATTATCGATCGTAAAGCGGTAAAAGATGGCATCTGAGGTAATCGATTGCAGTCCTGGCAAGTCTTGAATTTGCTTGAGTGCCAGAAAATCTTCAAAGACGACCTCACAGACTAGCTGATAAGCGGCAGACTCTAAGTTTCTGAGGTCGCGTAAAAATGATCGGGCATAGCGAACTTCTATGCTCACAAGAGGGATTTTGACTCTAAACTATCAGTTCTTGTTCATAGCATTGATTTATGCCTTATCCCACATTCTTTAGGGAAATTGCAGGAGTAGCAACGCCTCCTCACGAGTTAAAACATCCCCAGGTCTCACCGTTCGCATCGACTCTTGCATCGCTCCGAGCATATACAAGTCATAATAAATCGGTTGTAGTACTACCCAAGCATCTTGCAAACTTTCATCTGGCAGTTGCTCAATTATGTCCGGAAGTTGTGCGGTTAAGCGCTGTAATCGACCTCTAAGTAAATTCATCGTAATAATTTTTAACTTAAAAAGAGCGGCTTTCGAGCGTGATTAAAATTTCAAGATCTCAAATTCACTACATCGTTTTTTGATAGAGCAATACTTACTGAAGTGTGAGCGCGACAGCAAGACAGCCTTTAATTATGGAGTTTTTAGAAGAATTTTTCTAGCGATATTTGCATAACTTCGCTAACCGACTTTTTGTTCAGGTTCTGATTTTTGCCTAAACCGCTTCTGGATTCAGCTTCATCATTGCCCACGTTGTGTATGTCCCAATCGGAGTCCAAATCACGTAGGGTAATAGTAACAAAAATGCCCAAAATGAAATTGGGAAAACAAGTAGTGCCAGAATAATGCCCAAAACTGCCCCAATACAACCCAGAATTGTACCAATTTTCAGGTGTCGTAGTCTTAACATTGCTGGATTATAGGCGGTAGTAACTAATTCAACCAAAAGGTATAATCCCATCAGCAACCAAGTTTTTGTACTACCTGGATCGCTTTCCCAAACATTGTAAGCTGACCAAGCGCCGCAAATAAAAACAAACATCCAAATAAAAGGAATTAATACCTCAAATGTTAGCCATCTCGGACGCTGGAGACGTTTAAACCATTTCGCATCGCTGGGTGTGATGAAGTTACCCCCCAATGCCACAATTAGGGTGACAGCCCCAATCACCATCCAAGATCTAATCATTATTGCCCTACCCCGCTCACTGCCCCGTAAACTCTGAATCAGCAGTTATGAAGCGATTGTCCTAAGTTCAAAGGTTGGTGTCATCAGTCTTGGGTGTGAACAATGTATGGTGATTAATATAGAAAGCGTTGAACAAATGCGATCGCTTTGTGGTGTCATATTCGACTAACTCCAGTTCCAATGTGTTGAGCTACTTTGCTGATAATTAACTAGAGCTTAGTGAAAACTTAGTTGTAGGGATTAATCTAACCCTTACTCAGCCATTAACGACTTGCCGAACTTGATATAAGATAATTTTTTAAGTTAACTTCTTCTTAGCCTCAAACATTACCCAGTCATATTTCGCTCAACTTATTCTGACTACGCAGTAACTAACGATTTATGGCTCCTCTGCCCAAGCATCGCCCCAAACAACTTTCCCTTGGTCCCCTAGAAACAGAGATCTTAAAAATCATTTGGGAACTCGGTACTGTCACCGTTAAAGATGTCCATGAGCGGATTTTAGCCGATCCAGCGCGGGAACTGGCTTACACCTCAGTTACAACTGTGCTGCGGCGCCTCACCCAGAAAGGTTGGCTAAGTTGTGAAAAACAAGAACGTGCTTTTAGTTGGAAACCTTTAGTCTCTCGTCAAGAGGCACAGGTATTACAAGCTCATAATCAGTTAAACCGATTTCTGGCTGTAAGTAACCCTGATGTCGTTGCTGCCTTTGCCGATAGCTTGGATACGGCAAGCTTAGAGCAGATTGAAGCGATCGCACAACGTCTACAAGCGGCACGTCAAGCCAGAGAGGAGGAATAATGCATCTAGTTATGATTATGTCCGCATTGGGCTTGGCTTGGTTGCTCAGATCCTGTTGGTTGTCATCCACGGGAAACTGGACTCAACGCTGGCAGCGATCGCTATTATTATTCCTTGTGCCACCTCTTTTATTGTTCATGACGGCTTTTGCCGTGCTTTGCATGGGACCAAAAGGACAAATGATCGGGCTACACGCTGATCAATTCAGTTACTTTTTAGTCTTAGGATGCCTGGTTACGTCCGTTTTATGTGCCTTGAAGTTAGCTACCGAAGGCTTCACAGCTCTCGGACAAATTCGCACTTATCCTCAAATTAACCTAGAAGATCAATCGGCTTATCTCCTCGATAGTCCAATGTTGTACACTGCCCAAATTGGATTTTGGCAACCGTCCCTTGTGATTAGTCAAGGACTCTTACAAACACTTAACGCCGAACAGTTGGAAGCGGTTTTAACCCACGAGCAAGCTCATTACTACTACCGTGATACCTTTTGGTTTTTCTGGCTAGGATGGGTGCGACGAGTGACGGCTTGGCTACCCCAGACAGAATCATTATGGCAAGAACTGCTGCTCCTGCGCGAACTTCGTGCCGATAGGTGGGCGGCATCTCGTGTCGATGCCTTACTATTGGCGGAGTCTTTATTAATCGTGGTACATACCCCAATGATGGCGGCGGAAAGTTTCTCTGCGGCATTTAGCTGTGCTGCGCCACGTAATCGTTTAGAGGAGCGGATCGAGGCGCTTTTAAGTGAACCGGAATCTCCTACAGCGTCAAATACTTGGACTTGGAGTTGGGTGCTTTTAGCCTTGCTTCCCTTAGTGGCTGTACCGTTTCACAATTGAGGGCAAGGCGATCGCTTTTATTGGCGACTTAATCCCTTCATCGCTTAAATTATAGATTCATCGAAAACACCTGGGTTATCTACCAAAAAGCTGAGGTCAAATTCTCTAGAGTTAAAATATTATTAAAAATATATAAACTTATATAACAAATCGGTGAACTCAGACACAGCGTTCCTTGTACCGCGTCAACCTTAGTCTGAGTGAGACTGCTTCCTCTGGGAACTGCTAATCGGTTAACTTAAGGCATTTTGCCTCTCAAATTGACACTCAGACTATACAGCCCCTGACATTCTGACTGTAGTGGCTTTCGCGATTAGCAAATATCCGTTCATTTCCAAGTTTGGATATTCACCCGACAATGCCCTGATTGGAACAAAAAGCGTCTATTCAGAACAAGGCACTCATGTAACGACGATTCAAACATAGGCATTAAAGGCTATTTAGTAACGTGCGACACGACAAGCCCCTCTCTGAGAACCCGGTGGCAAAACAGCAACCAAAGCGTAATTTTGCGATATTTTTGCTGATTTCTCTAGGCTTAAGCTTGCCCACCTTAACAGGATGCAATTCCCTACCGAAAGCCGAAGCCGAAGCCCAATCTCGCCCTCCTGGTGCCCAACCCGGAGGCGGCAAAACAGCCGTTGATGTCGCCACAGCCCAAACCGGAGTTCTCAATGAGCCTCGAAAATACACAGGCAGCACCAGGCCGGCTCGGGAAGTCTCGCTCCGCGCTCAAGCCGAAGGGCGTCTGCTAAACCTGCAAGTCGGTGTGGGCGACTCGGTAAAACAAGGACAGATTTTGGCGCAGTTAGACGATTCGATCCTGATCACCAACGTCCAACAGGAACAAGCAGAACTCGGTGCCCTGCAAGCAGAAGTTGCCCGCGCCCAGACTCAAGTTAAGAACGCTCAGGCATTAGCAGCGCAAGCCAAAGCAGAACAACAGCAGGCACAAGTTGACGCCGAACGATTGCGATCGCTCCAAAACTCCGGTGTCGTCCCCGCCCAACAAGCCGAACTCGCCCGAACCGCCGCCATCACCGCCCAACAAAAATACAACGCCGCGATCGCCCAAATTGATACCGAACAACAAGCCGTAGCCGCAGCCAAAGGACGAGTATCTGCCCAAAGTGCCGCCGTTGCTCAAACCAAAGAACGCCAATCCTACGCCCTCTTAGCTTCTCCCATAACAGGCGTTGTTTTAGAGCAAGTGAGCGAACCGGGAAACTTAGTGCAACCCGGAGGCGAAGTCTTACGGCTAGGAGATTTCAGTCAGGTAAAAGTAGTCGTTCCTGTTTCCGAGTTAGAACTGTCTAATATCCGGGTGGGGCAGTCCGTTACAGTACGACTTGATGCCTTTCCCAAAGAAACATTTTCCGGACAAGTGACGCGCATTTCTCCCGCCGCCGACCAAGCCGCCCTTCAAGTGCCAATAGAAGTTACGATTGGAAATCGTACCGGGAAAGTGGGTAGCGGATTACTCGCAAGAGTCAGCTTTGCCACCAACACCGGGCAAAAAATTATTGTCCCTCAAACCGCCTTACAGGAAGAAGGTGGGCAAAGTCGCCAGCCACAGTCTAATACCCAAGCCAGTCCGACTCAAAGAGAGTCTAATAATCCATCCAGTCCAAGTCAAGGCACAGTATTTGTAGTTGCAGGTGCCCAGGAACAAGCCACCGTTAAAGCCCGTCAGGTTAAAATCGGCGCCCGTACTAATGGCAAAGTCGAAATTCTGTCCGGTTTGCAACCTGGAGAACGGTTTGTTACCCGCAGTGGTAAGCCGTTAAAAGATGGCGAAACGGTGCGTGTAAGTATTCTCTCAAAAACCCCGGAAAAACAGGAGCAACGTTGATGCAGAATGGGACAACTGGATTTAGCATCAGCGCGATCGCCATTCGCCGTCATATTGGTACGCTCATGCTTACCCTGGCGGTCATTGTCTTAGGGATATTTTTCCTCACCCAAATTCAGGTCGATTTATTACCCTCGATTACCTATCCCCGAATTGGTGTACGGTTAACGGCGCCGGGAGTCTCGCCGGAGGTGGCGGTTGAAGAAATTACCAAACCGTTGGAGGAAGCCTTAAGCGCCACGGAGGGAGTGGTACAGGTTTATTCCCAAACTCGTGAAGGACAGGTAAGTGTAGACTTGTTTTTCCAACCGGGAGGAAATATTGACCAGGCGCTCAACGATGCCACGGCAGCATTTAACCGCGCCCAAGGTAACTTACCCGATATTATCGAACAGCCGCGCTTGTTCAAGATCGACCCTTCCCAGTTGCCCGTGTATGAATTAGCATTGCGATCGCCTTCTTTAAAAGATGTCGATTTGCGCGTCTTTGCTGATCAAGAATTAAGTCGCGAACTTGGTGTCGTGCCGGGAGTCGCGGCGGTAGATGTTGCGGGTGGTCTCACGGAAGAAGTGCTGGTTCAAATAGATCCAAATCGCTTACAAACCTTGGGAATTGGGTTAACAGATGTCTTAAATGAACTGGAAAACCGCAACCGGGATGTCTCCGGTGGGCGTCTGCGAGGGAGTGATGCCGAACCCCTAACCCGCATCTTGGGACGCTTTCAAAATGCCCAAGAAATTGAAAATCTCTCGATTGAGGTTGGCGGCAGCCCAAGTGCAGGGACGCAGGGAACGATAACCACTGCGGCTCAATCTTTGATTCCTTCATCTCAATCCTCTCGCCGCGTTTATCTGCGAGACTTTGCTCAAGTTATTGATGGTACTGCCTCACAGCGAGTCTTTGTTTTCCTCAATGGTGAGCCAGCCGTTAAACTTAGCGTTCAAAAGCAGCCAGATGCCAACACGATTACTGTGGTAGACGGCGTGAAAAAACGCTTAGAGGAACTGCGAAAATCAGGCTTAATTCCTGAAGATCTGGAATTAGTCCCCACTTTGGACGAGTCGCGGTTTATTCGTAATTCCTTAGCTGATGTTACGACTTCTGGGATTACAGGCGCATTGCTTGCCGCTGCTGCTGTTTTGTTGTTTATGGGTTCCCTGCGGCAAACCCTGATTATTTCTCTAACAATTCCTTTATGTACACTGGCGGCTCTCTCCTTGATGAAGCTGTTTGGCTTGTCTCTTAATCTATTCAGCTTAGGTGGTCTTGCCTTGGGAATTGGTCAAGCGATCGATACCAGTCTAGTTATTTTAGAGAACATTGCCGAAGGGACGGGGATGATTCCGGGCAAGAATCAACGTCCTCGAATGAGTGGCAAAGATGTCATTGAGGAGTCAGTTATCCGCAGTCAGGAGGTAGAATCAGCCTTAGTTGCGGCAACGGGCGCGAACTTAGTATCGGTGCTGCCGTTCCTGTTAATTGGGGGCTTTTTCTCGTTATTATTTAATGAATTAATTCTGACAATTAGTTTTGCGATCGCAGCATCTCTACTTGTCGCCGTGACGATTGTACCGATGCTAACTTCTCGATTGTTGGCAATTCGTTGGTCGAGTCGCATTGGTGAGTTTTGGTTGCTGCAGCAATTTAATCGCAGGTTTGAGGACGCAACGGGGAGTTACGCCCGTACTTTGGTTTGGGTATTGCGTCATCGCTTGATTGTAGTTGCGATCGCCTTATTAACTATCGGCAGTGGTAGTGTCTGGATTGCCGGTCAAATTCCCCAAGAAATCTTACCCCGGATTAATACCGGACAAGCAACATTATCTGCCCAATTTCCTCCCGCCACTACCCTCGAAACCAACAAGCAGGTGATGAGTCTGGTTGATGAGATTCTTGTGAAACAACCAGAAACCCAGAGTGTCTTTACGACTTCTGGCGGTTTTCTTTTTGGCAACAATACCACAGAAAATCCCTTGCGGGGCAATAGCACAATTACCCTCAAACCCGGTAGTGATGTTGGAGCGTTTGTCCAACGAGTCAGTAAAGAGTTTGAAAAGCTAAATTTAGTGGGAACGCGCCTGCGGCTAGCGCCCGGAGAAGTGCGGGGGATTATCCTCACAAACTCGCCTGTACGGGGTGCAGAGGTGGATGTAGCGCTCCAGGGACCAGATGAAGCAAAATTAACTGCTGCGGGGCGTCAAGTCCTAGCGGCTTTAGATGAGCGGGTGACGTTGGCACGGTTCCGCCCGAATGCCGATGCCAAACAACCGGAAGTGCAAATTCGACCAGACTGGGAACGAGTCAGTCAATTTAATTTGACCGCCCAGGAAATTGGCGATACGATCCAGACGGCGGTGCAAGGGGCAGTAGCTACGCAACTGCAACGGGGAGAGCGTCTGGTGGATGTGCGAGTGCAGTTAGATCAGGCAACGGTGCAACGTGCGGAACAGTTAGAGCAAATTCCCTTAGTTGTCAGTAATAATCGGCAAATCCGTTTGGGAGATGTTGCCACAATTGAATCGGGTCAAGCTCCTGGGGAAGTTCAGCGGATCAACCAACGGCAAGTCTTTTTAATTGCGGGAAATTTGGCACAGGGTGCAACATTAAGTCAAGCGATCGCTCAAACGAATGCGGTACTTGCTGATTTGAAGTTACCGGAAGGTGTTAGTGTCCTTCCGAGTTCCGCTAGTGAGACAAATCGGCAGTTGCAAGATGCCCTAAAACTATTGGGAGGGTTAGCGGCTTTCTTAGTATTTATTGTGATGGCGGTGCAGTACAACTCAATTATTGACCCTTTGGTTATCATGTTTACAGTTCCCCTGGCACTGGCGGGGGGGTTGTTGGGGCTTTATATTACTAAAACGGCGATCGGGGCAACCGTGTTAGTAGGTGCGGTGTTACTGGTTGGGATTGTGGTGAATATTGGCATTATTATGATTGAACTTGCGAACCAAATCCGCGAACAGGAAGGCGTGGATCGGCAAACTGCAATCCTAAAAGCCGCCCCGCAACGTCTGCGACCGATTATGATGACTACCATCACTACCGTTTTAGGCTTATTTCCTTTGGCTTTAGGAATTGGGGAAGGGTCGGAGTTTCTGCAACCTTTGGGTATAGTTGTATTTTCGGGGTTATCTCTGGCAACGTTCTTAACGTTGTTTATCATTCCTTGTTTTTATGTCTTGTTGCACGATTTTCCTGGCGGCAAAAAGCCTTTACGGAAACGGCAACGACCACTGCGCGAACCAAAACCCTTAGAAACAGCCACCACTGGCTCTCTTCACTAACTTAATATTGCACCCTAATATACAGTATATTAGGGTGTCGTATCGTCAACCCTTAGTAGGAAGCCTTTTTGCACTGGCTAAAAGTTTATGAAACACAGAATTTTGACAACGGTTTTACTTCTAGTTTCCGCTTTGGTGGCGACACCGATTAAAGCGGAAAATCCGCTCCAACTCAGTCAGTTACAAAGCACTAGAAGCTGTTATCGATGTAACCTCACGGGTGTTGATTTCAGAAAAGCCCTCTTAAATAGTGTTGACCTGCGTCATGCTGACTTGATGCTGACAAACTTTGAAAGTGCCAACCTTACTGCTGCTAACTTGACTCGTGCCAACCTCACTCGTGCGAGTTTAGGAGGCGCTGACTTAAGTAATGCCTTGCTTTGGGGTGCTAGTTTAAGAGGGGCGAATCTGGTATCCGCTAACCTCAGTCGTGTCGATATGACAGAAGCGGCATTAAATGGTGCTGACTTGAGTGGTGCTGACTTGAGTGGGGCAAACCTCAATAAAGTTAACTTCAGAGGGGCAACCTGGAATGGAGCAAACTTCAGTAATGCTAACTTGAGGAATGCTGAAATTGGAAAGCTCAAGCTCAAGGATGTTATCTTGTGCAATACAATCCTTCCAGGTGGCAAGGTGTCTAATCAG
>CADCTM010000341.1 GCA_902805485.1 uncultured Coleofasciculus sp.
AATCATCATTCTTAGCGGTTTAGATGATGAAGAAGTCGCGCTGACAGCGCTATCAGAAGGCGCACAGGATTACTTGATTAAAGGATTCTTCAATTCTCGTCAGCTAGTCCGAGCAATTCGCTATGCTTTTGAACGGCATCAACTACGAAAAGAACTCAAACAGCAGGCTGATCTACTTGAACAACGGGTATTAGAACGCACTGTCAAACTCCAACAAACTCAAGAAGCCCTCACTGTAGCATTAGCTAAAGAAAAAGAATTAAGTGAACTGAAGTCCCGTATTATCACAACAATTTCCCATGAATACCGCACCCCCTTGACAACAATTGCCTCTTCTGCTGATCTACTGGAAGCCTACCGTTATAAATGGGATGACGCGAAGCAACTCAAACATTTTCAGCGTATTCAAGATACTGTCAAACATATGACAGATTTAGTCAATGATGTGCTGTTTCTCAATCAAGCGGAATTTGAAAAGCTCTCCTGCAATCCCAGTCTTCTGAATATAGTCGCTTTCTTTCAAGAATTAATCGATGAACGACAAGCGACAATTGATGATAAACATCACCTAATTTTTAGTACTATCGGCGAAGATAGACAGTTTCTAGGAGATGCCAAACTGCTCCGGCAAATTTTTACTAATCTCCTCGACAATGCTATCAAGTACTCACCCGATGGAGGAACAGTCTCTCTTACTATCACGCTTGAAGAAACACAAGTAATTTTTTCTTGTCTTGATGAAGGGATTGGTATTCCTGTGGAAGACCAACAAGATTTGTTTAAGTCCTTTAGCCGAGCCAGTAATGTTGGCACAATTGGAGGCACGGGGTTGGGGTTATCAATTGCTAAGAAGTGCGTGGATTTACACAAGGGTCAGATTACTGTAGATAGTGTTGTTGGGTCAGGAACGAAGTTTACCGTAACGCTACCCTTGAAACAAAGGCTATGACGTTCTCCTGGTTAACGCCGACAAACTACGCAGTGCCTCAGACTTCAATTTATTCTTAGCTCGAAAGCTGTTAAGCCTTAATCAGAGTAGAAAACAGAGAGTGCTTGACACAGCTTTCACGAGAGGAATTCTCAACCTAACTAAACTAGTTTAGTTTGCAGCCAATGACAGCTTCCCTAGCATTACCTAATATGCCGGAGCTTCTTTAAAAACTCCCTCACTCCGCACATAATTACCCCTATGTGTCAGGCTCTCCAAGGTGAACCTAAGCTTGATCTCACCAGCCTTCAACATTCAATATCGTATCTTATGACCTTGTAAACATTCCAGATTTCAGTCATATTACGGAAAGTTTTTCAGGTAGGCTGAGTTATAAATAAGACTTGCAAGTTATGCCCAAGCTTGGTACAAATCTCCAAAATACGAATAGTTTATTAAATCGCCCGAAAATTTCTGAAGTGCGAGCAATCACGTTTTTGGAGGGTTCGGTCAGAAGCAATCACACTTTTGTCATCGGTTTTTTGCAGGTTGGCGGTAATTCTTTTTAGAGCCGAGTCGGGAACTTCAATCAACTGACATCTTGCACCGACTGTGATAGCAAGTGCTATGAAAGTTTCGCGAGGTATTTCATTTGTTGAAGGGCAAGGGCAATCGCTGTTAACCTAGCAGATCTTGTCTAACTGAATACAGTTTTTTTTGATGGGAAAATTTAAGGTAGGTTGCCTTAACCTGCCCGATAGAATGTTTGACAACTGGGTCAATAATTGGGATGCCAACAAAAATGTCTACACTTAAACTGCCAGATGGTCCCCAGACACACCCCTGGATACAGACGTTCCAGT
Source organism: uncultured Coleofasciculus sp. (assembly GCA_902805485.1). Lineage (GTDB taxonomy): Bacteria > Cyanobacteriota > Cyanobacteriia > Cyanobacteriales > Coleofasciculaceae > CADCTM01. The sequence continues at coordinate 1,792 of CADCTM010000341.1, forward strand.
GGCTGGCTAGCCCCTTAGAATACATGGAAGCCTGTGCCAAACGCTATGGTGATATCTTCATCCTCCGGATTGGTCCAGTCTTTACCCCTCAAGTAATCATTAGCAATCCCCAAGCGATTCAGGAGATTTTCGGCACCGATCCAAAACAGTTGGATTCGGGTGAGGAAGCTGGGATTAAATCGCCTATGATAGGGCGGCAATCCATGCTGACTCTCGCAGGAGAGCGCCACCGACGGCATCGCAAACTGTTGATGCCCCCCTTTCATGGGGAACGGATGCGGACTTACGGTCAACTGGTGCTCAACATCACCGATCAAGTGACAGAGCGATGGGCGATTGGCGAACCCTTTTCAGTTCGTTCGTCTATGCAAGCGATTTCCTTCCAGGTCATCTTAAAAGCTGTATTTGGTCTAGAGGAAGGTTCCCGTTATGAGAAATTACAGGAACGTCTGCTGGTAAGGCTGAATCCAAAGATGCCTCTGTTAGAAGCTCTCATGTTTCTTTTTCCAGCACTGCAACAGGATTTAGGTTCGTGGAGTCCGTGGGGACAGTTCATGCACCAACTGCGGCAAATTGACGAACTTATCTACGCTGAGATTGCCGAACGCAAAGAGCAACTCGACCCATCTCGGAGTGATATTCTTTCTTTGATGATGGCGGCTCGCGACGAACAGGGGCAGCCGATGACAGATGTGGAATTACGTGACGAGTTGATGACTTTGTTGCTCGCAGGTCACGAAACCACTGCGACTTCCTTGTCTCGGGCGTTGTACTGGATTCACCATCTACCTCATGTGCGCGAGAAGCTGCTGTTAGAGTTAGATACTCTCGGTGAGAACCCAGATCCGAATACTATTTTGCGACTGCCCTATTTGAATGCTGTCTGCCAAGAAACGCTACGCATTTATCCAGTGGCGGTCGGTGCCTTAAATCGAGTAGTCAAGTCATCACTACAGATCGGGGGCTACCAGTTTGAGCCTGGTACTCTGCTGATTCCCTCTATCTATCTGACCCATCATCGAGAAGATCTATATCCTCAAGCGAAGCAGTTTAAACCAGAGCGTTTTCTAGAGCGTCAATTTGCCCCCTATGAGTATTTGCCCTTTGGAGGCGGTAACCGTACCTGTATTGGCATGGCATTTGCCCAGTTTGAGATGAAATTAGTTCTGGCAACAGTGCTATCTCGTTACCAATTGGAACTAGCTGATAGCAAACCCATGCAGGCA
>CADCTM010000342.1 GCA_902805485.1 uncultured Coleofasciculus sp.
TTTCCACAGTCGACATCTGAAAAGTCTGCACCTGCCAAAGTTGTTGCCTCACGAGCGCCAGCGCATCGATGAAAGTTGGCCGTACCTTCTTATACCAAGCTGCTTTTGGCAGCGTGAAAGAGTATTGCCCTTGTAAATAATGAGCAAAGAGGGTCACCAGCGAGAACAAGGCGAATAAAGCAGGGGTAGTCCGTAGAATTGCCAGCTCAGACCACTGTCGTTGAGTTTCAACCCCCAGATGGGCTCGAACTTCTTCAAAGGTGACTTCGAGTTGCCAGCGCTGCCGGAACCAATGCAAAATTTGGCTGGGTTGAGCCGATGTATCTGTACACAGAAGTGCTTGGGGTGGAAACTGACCTTTAGGGTCCTTGAGTAAGACCCAACGAATAGGTACAACAGGTAGTCCAGTGTGATACCACACGCCAGTGTGAGAGGTAATTTGTAAGGTATAGTCGCCATGACCATACCAATCCTGAACCACAACCGTATGCCAGGGGGTGTAAGGGTTGTCTACCAATACTTTGAGAGTGGGCAGCCGTTTGCCGGCCTTACGAGGACGGCCCATCTGTTTCGCTTGACGCTCAGGAGCAGGGTGATAAAGGGCAGCATCCAGGCGTAATCGCGTCACAACATGAACAGGTGTTGATAGTTGCCGCAAGGCTTCCAGTAATTCCAGCGCTGCAAAACTACTATCAGCAACGAGGACAATCGCCCGGTGCGGCAACCATCGTCGCACTTGAGTCAGCATCTGCCGTGCCCAGTCGGTGAGTTTTTTATGCCGATGCCCACGAGATTGGTGATGCCGCTGGGAGGGTGCCAAAATGGTGAAAAACGGGAGTGCCCAGACTCGGTGTGCCCAAGGAATGTCTACCAGTAGCATCAAACTCAGCCAGCGCAATCCACTGGTTTTGACAAAGTGGCTATCACTCGAACGTACTGGGTCACGATAGATGCCTCTTGCTGTAATCCGCTTACCCCATCGTCGCTCAATGGTGTCATCAATGCCCATCACTAACACCCCACCTGGTGCAAAGATACTGACAAGTTGCTGCAATAAAAGCTGACTGGCATGACGACTGGACCATACAGCACGACTGAGCACCCGATGATAATTCTGAAAATGGTGCTCATGGTGCAACCCCATCACTCGCAAAATTGCACTGACCGTTCGTTTCCCAGGCGCAAGCATCGCACCCACCAGCAGCACGATTGCTGATTCCCACACGGGTTTGGAAAATAGGGGGGCAAACGTTAAGATTGAGGGCAGAAATTCTTTGGGTAGCAAGTTCATCAGGAGAAATCAAATAACGCTGTCCTGATCTTGCTACCTTTCCTCCTCTTCAAAATGGATAAACTCGAGCTAAGCACCCCCTCATAAAACATAAGTTGAGATAAAGTTGTTCGTGGGATCAAGTGAAAAAAATCTGGCTATTCACTGTACTATTGATTGGTTTAGTGGGGGTGTTCGCTCTGCTCAAAGCGTGGCCACCTCCAACCCCTGCCTATAAAGAAGGATCGTCCGATAAGGTGATTCGCTATCGGGTTTATAAAGAGAAACATAGTGTGGTTCATACGCTGTGGATTCCTCCAGAAGGTCAATATCAAGTCGTCGTAGCCTCAGCTCCCACGGTGGACACACTAGAAAACCTAGCCCGACAGTATGGAGCGATCGCAGCCTTAAATGGAGGCTTTTTAGATCCTGTTAATGCTAAATCGATTTCCTATGTCACCCAACAGGGAAAATTAGTTGTAGCTCCTAACCAGAATGAACGACTGGTAGGCAATCCTGACTTAGTACCCTATTTAAGTCAGATCTTGAATCGAACGGAATTTCGGCGGGAACGTTGTGGCCCAAAGGATCGGTACAGTATTGCCCTACACAGCGATCCGCTCCAGCTAAGTTGTCAGTTGATAGATGCTCTAGGCGGTGGGCCCCGTTTGCTCCCCCAAATTACCTTGGAGCAGGAGGGGTTTCGGGCAACTATAAAGGGGCAAGTGATTCGGGATGCGGTGGGCAGTGATCAACCTAATTCCAGAACAGCTATCGGTATCACCTCAAATGGTACTGTTGTCTGGATGATGGTGGCTCAGAAGTCCGAATCTTCAAATAGTGGCATGACCATTACTGCTCTAGCTCATTTTATGAGAATGTTGGGGATTGAGCAGGCGATGAACCTTGATGGCGGCAGCTCATCTTCTTTTTATTATCAAGGTAAGACCATTTACGGCAAAATCAATGCTTCAGGGGATCTGGTGAAGCGGCCAGTAAAATCCGTTTTACTCGTTCAGCAGCACTAAACCGTTAACGGTAGGGAGGTGAGATTATCTCAGCCACTAGCAATGGCCGATAATGCTCTCGATGAGTGGTAGGGTACTTAAATCTCTAGGTCAAGTTCGTAGCAATTGATGGGTACTGTTCTAGAGATGGGTGGGGATTGAGCTCTAAGCTGTTCGCCCAAACTTAAAGCTTAGAGCTTTGCTCCGCCACAGGCGTATGACGAATGGTCTGACCACAACATCATGCAACCAAATAGACTTGGAAAAGTAGATCGTCTTACACGCCACCTGCTTGATGCAAGTGCGTAGAGTCAGATGCTTGCGCTCAATCTTTTGAGTATTGCTTTTGCCAACAACATGCTGTCCCTGCTCCATGTAGCGTTGGTAAGCGCCTCACCCATCTGTGTAAAACTGTTAAATGCCAAATGGCTCAAGCAAGGCTTTGAGGTGGATAAACGTTTCGTCTTTATGCTCTACCAAGGCAGACGTCAGGCTTTGTACAGCTTGTGGTCAATGCGATGCCAAAGCCACCCTCACTGTTTTTGTCGCTAACAAAGTTCACATTTCGTCTAGCTCAGCTTCTTCAACGTAGTGCACTACGTCAATTGCTATGGGTTGCAGCTGTTGTATAGCCCTATGCATACACGTTAGGACAGTTTTTGAAAGCGGCATCGACACAATCTCGGAAGCTATCAAATTCATCCCATCGTTGCCGCATCCAATTCTTGAG
>CADCTM010000343.1 GCA_902805485.1 uncultured Coleofasciculus sp.
GGTTCTGAACGATTGAGTTGAGTTTGCAATAATTGATAAAATTGATTGCAAAACTCGGCATTTTCTGGTCGCAAGTTAATAATTAGATGACGTAAATCAATAGTACGAACACCTTCGATTTGGATGGGTGATTTGAGGCGTTCTTGTAAGAGTTCGAGGGTTAAAGGCGCTCGTTCTGGTGCCGATATTGCGGCGGAAGGCATCAGCAGGAGGAAGATTACTATGAATAATACTATCTGATAAATTTTCCTAGATATGAGCAATAAATATCTTCCTCAATAGAGTTTTGGCAAGCATCTTTAATTGGAGTATTAAACCACAGACGAATGCAAATGTGGAGGCTTTATTCTCTTCGAGACGCTTCGCGAAAAACTTCCCATTCTCCAATTCGGTAATAACTGACAGTCGCGCAAACTTCTGCACCTTTGAGGAAGGCTTTCTAGATGGGGACATGAGCCACGCCACAGGTAGATGCCTGAGCCACGGCAGTTATTGACCGTTTCGAGCCTTCCTCGGTCATATAGGGCAATCCTGGCGGTAATTAGCACCAGGGATGTAACGGCGCATAAGGACAATGAGGTAGGTTTACAGGCAACAAGTTGCTCATCATCCAAGAAAAAACCGTGAAACGCTTTCTTGTTCCACGGCGTTTGGTATGGTGTGAGGAGCCTCAGCTCAATTCCATAATAAAAACCGCTGACCCCTGCAATAGTGCTGGTAACAATTTTTGTAACCAAATTCCCGCTGACGCCTGTCTTTTAAAGGGGTTGGGGGGACTAATTTCTCAACCTTGTAACTAATGTACTGAGAATATTTACAAAAATCCATCTTTTGAAGGATAGAATAAGTGCCGTTGTCTAAAACCAAGTTTAAGCAAAAACTGCGTGCAATCAAATCTAGTCGAGCAAAACAATCCTTCCTCAAAGGAATCACCGAATAATGGTCACTCAGAACTTCCTTTCACCCTACAGCAACTAAAAGCCGCTATTCCCCCTTACTGCTTTGAGCCGTCTGCCTGGAAATCACTTTCCTACTTTTTCCTTGATGTCTTGATTGTCGGCATTCTGTATGGAGTCGCCGCTGCTTTGGATTCCTGGTGGTTTTGGCCGGTGTTCTGGCTGATGCAAGGTACGATGTTTTGGGCGCTTTTTGTCGTCGGACATGACTGCGGACACGGTTCGTTTTCTAAGAAGAAATGGCTCAATAGTCTAATCGGGCATTTGTCCCACACGCCGATTCTTGTTCCTTACCACGGTTGGCGCATTAGTCACAGAACCCATCATCAAAACACCGCGAACATCGAAACTGACGAAAGTTGGTATCCTGTAACCGAAGCGAAGTATCGGAGTATGCGGTGGTGGGAAAAGTTCTTGCGCTTTGATGCATTTCTGCTTGCCTATCCACTCTACCTGTTCAAACGTTCTCCTGAACGGGAAGCAGCCTCTCATTTTATGCCCAATAGCCCACTATTTCGTCCGTCTGAAAAGTGGGATGTAATTACTAGCACGATTTGCTGGAGTTTAATGGTCGGCTTTTTGGGATTCTTAACTTATCAATTCGGTTGGTTATTTCTGCTGAAATACTACCTTGGTCCTTATGTAGTGTTCGTCATTTGGCTTGACTTAGTAACGTTTTTACACCACACAGAATCCGATATCCCCTGGTATCGCGGTAACGATTGGTACTTTCTTAAAGGGGCGCTATCGACCATTGACCGTGACTATGGTTTTATCAACAATATTCACCACAACATCGGCACTCACGTCGCTCATCACATTTTCCTCAATATGCCGCACTATCATTTAAAAACGGCAACGGCGGCAATTAAACCGATTTTGGGTGATTATTATCGCCAATCTGATGATTCCATTTTCAAGTCTTTTGTGCGTTCCTGGAAGAGTTGTCACTTTATCAAAGATCACGGCAGTAAGATTTACTATCAATCTAAAGCTGACTTGAAATAACGTTAATTGCCGTTTTTAGGCGTGACGTGGAGATATCCCCAACCCCCACGAGAATCCTCGTGGGGGCTAATATTTTTTAGTTACCTTATACGCTTACGAGAATTGTCGCGTGGGCTATGAGGTAGAAGTATTTGACAACATTCCCCAAAAATAAGCACACCTTGCGACCAATCCTAAAACACTAGTCGCTTAATTTTTGAACGAATAATTGTAAACTTATGTAAACCGATCTTCTCAGTCTTACATCATGACTCGTCGCACCTTTCTCAACATTTTATTAGCTAGCTGTCTCGCAATTCTTGCTTGGGTTAATGTCACCCCTACAGCTAGCGCGATGGGTGGCAAACAGCCTCCTCTTAATGAACCCGCACCAGAGTTCACCTTACCGACTAATACGGGTGATGGCGAAGTGTCCCTTGCTGACTATCGTGGCAAGTGGGTTGTTCTTTATTTTTATCCCAAAGATTTCACATCTGGCTGTACTTTGGAAGCGCGTCGGTTTCAGCAAGATTTGCCGAAATATAACGATCGCCACACCCAAATTCTTGGCATCAGCGCTGACTCAGTTGATTCTCACGCCGAATTCTGCGATTCTGAAGGGCTAAAATTTCCGCTCCTGGCTGATACAGATGGTTCTGTCAGCAAGCGCTACGGGTCATGGATGGGCATCGTCGCTCTCCGTCACACGTATGTCATTGATCCAGAAGGCATTCTCCGTGCCACGTTCACCGGAGTCAACCCAGCGATTCACAGTACTGAGGTGCTGGCAAAACTCGATGAGCTTCAGGCAAACGCCTAGAAAGCGCTACGGCATGCAGAAATTGGAGCGCTTGAGCGGGTTCATAAGCCATAGTTCCATTGAAAACTCAAGCGATCGTGAGTTTAACCTGATAGCTGCGATCGAGTGAGAAGTCTAAAGGATGTAATTTAAGGTGAGTGCCTTGCTTACCGAACCGCTGTGGATGTACCACAATGACGGGTGCAGGGCTTCAACTAATTTGGGCGATCGTACTTCCTATCGCCGTCACATCC
>CADCTM010000344.1 GCA_902805485.1 uncultured Coleofasciculus sp.
AGTGGATTGTCGAAAACTGTCTTTGCTTCTTCAAAGCTCACACCATGCTTCTTGCGGTTAATAGCTGCCTTGGTTTCGTCCCATTCAAACTCCATGCCCACATCGTAATGTTCTGCACACTTGTGTTGTGCTTTCGCGGTATATGGCTGTCTGTATTGTAATTATGGTAAAGCCAGTAAAGTAAAATCTCCTTACATCCCGCATCTGCTCACCCCCCTTAACCCCATGCTTTGCGACTACCTAGTACAAATCCTGACGGCTCGTGTATACGATGTTGCCCAAGAAACCCCCCTAGAATACGCGCCAAATTTATCCGCACGACTCAATAACAAACTCCTGCTCAAACGGGAGGATATGCAGTCCGTCTTTTCCTTCAAACTGCGGGGCGCTTACAACAAAATGGTGCAACTGTCAACTGAGATGTTGGCACAGGGCGTCATTGCCGCATCTGCCGGGAACCATGCCCAAGGAGTCGCCCTGGCTGCCCGTCATCTAGGAACGCGTGCGATTATCGTTATGCCTGCAACCACACCCCAGCTTAAGGTAGATGCAGTCAAAGCCAGGGGTGGAGAGGTGGTGTTGCATGGAGAAACCTACGATGATGCCTATGCCTATGCCCGTCAACTAGAGGCAGACAAGGGCTTGACCTTTATTCATCCCTTTGATGACCCCTATGTGATTGCTGGACAAGGAACAATCGGGATGGAAATTATGCGGCAATGTCAGCAACCCATCCATGCTATTTTTGTGGCGATTGGGGGAGGTGGTTTGATTTCTGGGATTGGGGCGTATGTGAAGCGGTTGCGTCCGGAAATCAAGATTATTGGCGTTGAACCAGTAGATGCCGATGCCATGAATCAATCGCTCAAAGCAGGGAAACGGGTGCGCTTGTCTGAGGTAGGTTTATTTGCCGATGGGGTTGCAGTGCGGGAAGTGGGGGAAGAAACTTTCCGCTTGTGTCAGGAATATGTGGATGAAATCATTCTGGTGGATACGGATGCCACCTGTGCGGCAATCAAAGACGTGTTTGAGGATACGCGATCGATTTTAGAACCAGCAGGTGCATTAGCGATCGCAGGTGCGAAAGCCTATGTAGAACGAGAGCAAATTACCGGACAAACCTTAGTAGCCGTTGCCTGTGGTGCTAACATGAACTTCGATCGCCTGCGTTTTGTTGCAGAACGAGCAGAATTTGGCGAACGTCGCGAAGCCATCTTTGCAGTGACGATTCCGGAAGCGCCGGGAAGTCTGCGTAAGTTTTGTGAATGTCTTGGCAAACGCAACCTCACCGAATTTAGCTATCGCATTGCTGATGCCAAAGAGGCACATATTTTTATTGGCGTGCAAATTCAAAATCGTGCTGACGCCGCTAAATTGGCTCAAAGTTTTGAAAATTGCGGTTTCAAAACCCTAGATTTAACCGATGATGAACTGACAAAATTACACTTGCGGCACATGGTGGGGGGACGTTCTCCTCTAGCACAGCACGAATTATTCTACCGTTTTGAGTTTCCCGAACGTCCCGGCGCATTGATGAAATTTGTGGGTTCGATGAGTCCTAACTGGAATATTAGCGTTTTTCACTATCGAAATAATGGCGCAGATTACGGACGAATTGTAGTAGGAATTCAGGTGCCACCGGATGAGATGGAAGAGTGGCAGGCGTTTTTAGATACGCTGGGTTATCGCTATGGGGATGAAAGTAATAATGCGGCGTATAAGTTGTTTTTGGGGTAGGAACGATAGAATTTTGGCAGAGTGGCAATGACACAAAATCCGAAGCATGACCACAGCAATTCCTCCATTTCCAACCCTAGAAGACTTCCTCAAGCTGCCAGAAACCCAGCCGGCGAGTGAATTTATTAACGGACGCATTCATCAAAAGCCTGTGCCTCAAGGTAAACACTCTCGCTTGCAACTCAAGTTTTGTGAAGCTGTTAATCAAGTTTCAGAAGTGCCACAAATTGCCCTGGCATTTCCCGAATTGCGCTGTACCTAAAACTACCCTGCTCACCATTCTGGTCAATGTGGAGGGCAAGCCACTCGCTTGGGTTCAAACGTAAAATCATCTAAAGTGAACGAATTACCGCTTAATTGCTTCTCAGCCATAAACTTAACATAGGCAATATCTGAGGCAATGATTCTTAAAAAGATATTTGGCGGCAGTCCTGTGCCTGAATTCAGATAATTGCTTCCGCTAGTGCTAGTCGTGCCGAGAACTCTATTATTAGCATCATAAGCAGTTAACGTTACCTTCTGGATGCCAGTGACATAAGCACCTGCACTTTCCCAGGAAGAACCCACTGCATCTACACGGATCGCGTCAGATGGATAGTTATAACTTAGGTTATTTCCTGAGACCGGCGGATAGGCAGGAGCAAGACCTTCTCCCGCCGTGAGAACAGATGGGTTGCCGTTGAAGTCTACACCCACATCCCAGTATTGATCATCAACGATTTCTCCAGGAGACAAAGTATCAAAAGTAATTACAGCAGCAAGTCCGGCTTTTCCAACTCCCAGAGCAAGCAATATGGCGCCGACGGCAGCGATAGATAAGTTTTTAAAAGTAGTAGTCATAAAAGCTATTGCTCTAGGAGTGTGAATTTTGACAGAAGGAAGCTACGGTGTCTTAATCAAATGTTTTATCCGAGCTTGTCAGCTTGCAATACGATCAAAAATTCCCTGAAAAAGCTTTGTTAAGTAGAGCTAGCTTGTCTAGATGCTGTTGTTTTGAGACCAGTACGCAAACTCCGGAAAGTACAATGGCTAGGCTTTAAGCGTTTCCTAACTCTATTAATTGCACTTTAATCTAATCAGTTGTCTGATGAAGTATTTCTATCGAAACTTTACCCAAACAACATAAGTCAATAAATTCAATATGAAGATTCCGGAGTAATTTCATGAAATCACTAAATTCATGAAGTATCTAATCAGCCATTAGGAGTAGATTATGTCGGTATGATTAGTAATTTTTGTGGGATTTGTAGACATAAATT
>CADCTM010000345.1 GCA_902805485.1 uncultured Coleofasciculus sp.
CGGAGCGGTACTCACCAGCACACTTATTGACTGTGTGGTAGACTCGCTCAATTGCTACTTCCAAGGGCATTTGTTTCACTTCCACTAAGTAGCGCAGAACAGTGTGTCCCTCTGGATTTCCCGGTTCTAAATTGGTTTTTAAGTCGTACATAATTCCTCCTACAAAGAAGGGCATCTGTCAAGACGCCCCTAACAATTAGTGCTAAGTTCTGAGTTACTGATTAGTTAAATGTCCGGTCTTTGTCGGCTTTCTCCGCGTTGGAGAGTGTCACCGCTTTGTAGCCTCTGTAGAGAATCAGTGCTAGTTCAACGCCTATAACAGCTAGTCCATTCCAGATAACATTTATCCACAGTGGGTTGCCCAGGTTGTCCAGCCAGGGGCGGTTTAGGTGCATGGCGTAGGTATCTGCGGTGTAGGCAATTAAACCAGCTATCGATAACAAACGAAGGATAGAGAGTGTCTCTGATTTGACTAGCCGATAAGCTCTTTTAGTAGCAGGATTACTGTTACTTGGAGCTTCATAACGACGGCGATTTTGCTTGTACAAAAGATTCTCGGCTGACCCTTCAAAGTAAAGGTGGAAGCGTCCAGCAATCTCTAATCCCTGCAAAACGAACCAAATAGAGACCGCACCAAATAAGGCAACAATTCCACCTGTGAGATTGTCTAAAAAAACAATCAAGTTTCCTAATATCGGGAAGCGAACGATTGAACTAACAATCCTCTGACTAATCGGAGCTTCTACTGGTAGTGTTCGTCCGAATTCGTCCAACCGAGTACCTAAGACTTGATTGACTAAATCGAAGTAGCCTGCTAGGTTAATCGCAATGCAAAAGCCGGCGAACAATAGGATGCCAAACTTAATTACATTGGGGTTAAAGAGAAATCCGAATGTCTTATCGCTGAAATCTCCAAGCTGTTGAGATACAGGAATCTTTTCCTCATCAAAGTCAAAGTCCGGCTGACGGGCGCTTGGAGGAATAATCAGGGGTGACTGATGAGGTTCTTGATTGTTGGTATTATTGAATCTTGCCATTTTATTGTTAGTTTTTGTTTGCGTAAGGGCGTAAGGTTGGGCGTGGAGTAACACCACGAGCTGTGAGAATTTCCTTCATTTCTTCAGGTGGCACTCGCCGGATATCGCTAACGATTGGGCTTCCTTGAGCATCAGTAACGACAACCCCAGTATTTCCAAAGGCGTCACAGACACCAGTGCCATCTGGTAATGGACGTTTTTTGTTGATGACGATACGACCATTTTTCAGGGATGAGAAGTAAGCGGCTGTACCATCTGTTATTGGTAATTCGGATGCTAATATTAGGCAGGTTTGCGCTCTTTGAATTGCTTGGGAGCGCTCAAATGCTGTTTCAGTTTGTTGGTTACGGATGCTGGCTTGCCGTTGAGCTGTGGCAGACAGGTCAGGCGATCTCAAAATGTAACCAACGGACAATGCAGCGACCTGCGCTCCTATTAGATATGTTGTGGCTTTTCGGTTGATTAGTTGCATGGTTTTCCTTATTAACCCCTGACCGCACCAGGGGCGAAGAATAGTAAATCAACGAGCAAACATTGGGCAGGCTAGGACTTGAGCCACAGACATCAAATCTGCTTCTTCATCGCTGGGTGTAGTATATCGATCGCCTTTCTCGCAGAAGGAGTTGGGAGTAGCAAAGCTTTCCTGATTTGGATAAACGCTTAAGCTGAAGTCGAATTCATTAGTGGTGTTATTGGGATAATTGCCCCAAAAATCTCCACCATATTCCCAGTAGAGCTTCCAGGAAAAATCACACTCTATATCTGGTTCTGGTGCGCCAGGTTTAGGCATCCAATGCATACTAAAGTTGATGCCAGATTCCCAACCCGATTTGTGCAGTGGGTGAAATTCAAAAACTAGATAAAATTCAAAATCTGGATAGACTTGGCGAGAAATTTCTAGCCATTGGATGAGTTGTTCACGCCCAAAAATGAGCAGTGCTAAATCACCTTTAATTTCAATTCCATCCTGACAAACAAGCCAGTCCAAAACGCGAAAGCGCTGTTCGGGATTAAGGCTGTTGCCTTGGTGTCTTTCGATCAGGATTTGATCTTCAATGGTTAATGCATTAACGTGTGTGCCGATGCGGTAGAGGAGGTCATCTGAGGGTTTTTCGTTGTAACGGCGCACCCGCTCCAGAAGATAATCCCAGTTTAGGGAGTTGGGCAAGGTACTAATTGCTCGTGTCATGATTGTTTTAATCCTTATGATTGTTCTATTTCGGTCGTTGGGAGAAGGTCAGCACCGGAGCTGGACAAACTATCGGTGCTGGCTTCAAATCTAAAAATCTAACGGTTAGATTTTTGGTAATTATGGATGGAGGCTTTAGTTTTATGCTGCATCCTCATCGAACTGGGCGGCAAAATCAGCGGCAAAATCTAAGTCATCAGTTGGCAGTGCTGGCTGTTGGGGTTGGGGGGCGATTGCAACTACTTTGTTGCTGTTACCTCCTATGCCAGGGACAACACCTTTGAGCCAACCAAACAGGCGAGAGATAAGCTCTTGCCGCATCATCGTCTGAGCCAGCTTGTGTTCGTAAAGAATGCGGTTGGTGAGTGTTGTCAGGTCAGCAGCGGTCAACTTGTCTGAGCCAATGCCCATCACCCGTTCTGATTGGCTTCTGATGTAAGTCTCAATATCTGCATCAATCCGAATTCGTGTATTAATCGCCATTTCCTAAATCCTCCGTGCGAGTAGTGCCGATGCAATGGTTTGTAATCCAATAGCGTTCGCCCAACAACCATCGGGAACGGTCGTTATTCTTTGAGTTCCTAACATCTTGGAAACTCCCGACATTTCTGTACCCCCACCCCAAGCAACAAGGGACTGAGCAGCATCACGCCATTCCTCAGTAGCCTTTAGCCCCAACCGTAAACGGTCAGACAGCCAAGTTTTGATCAGTCGCGCATAGATGGGACGAAGATTAAAATCACGAGTACCGTAATTGAATTGA
>CADCTM010000346.1 GCA_902805485.1 uncultured Coleofasciculus sp.
GTCCCAGTGAGGGCGTCGATTGATTTGGATCTCGAACAAGTAGATTTACCAATCTCTCAACCTGGTCAAGGGGCTCCTAGTCCTAGCAATAAATTACGCCAAGATCAAAATCGACAGACTTTTTTGACGTAGAATTAACTTCAACAAACTCCTAAATTGCAAGACTTGGCAATCTCATGTACAGCAGTTTTAAACTCGGTTTTGCACAGACAAGTTGGGCTGGTTTTGGAAATAAAAGAGTTGGTTTTAATACCTCATGTAAGGCTAAAATTACCCATACTCTTTTATTTATTACACCAACTTACAAATTGCTATAATTCTTTCGCTGACCCCGAATGTAACATTTTGGGAATCAAGCAAAAATAAATTAAACCAGCCTTAAGAATACTAGAGGAATCTATGGCTAATATCCGTTACATAGCCAAACCAAATTTAGAGATTGATGGCAAAAAAGCCCCTGATGATTTAATGGAGGATATTCTCCAAATCTCTGTTGAAGAAAGCCTTCATTTGCCAGGTATGTTTACTCTGGTAATCCAAAATGCTTACGCTCCAGGGCGGGAAAAAGATAAAGCTTGGAAGCACAAAGATTTGTTTGCTATTGGTAAGCCAATTAAGATTGGTTTCGGTTCTAGCACGACAGAATCCTTTGAATTTCAGGAGAAGAAGGAAGGCAATGTTCTGGAAGGGGAAATCACAGCGATGGAAACTCATTTTACTAGTGGTTCCCAAGCCCCAATAATTATTCGCGGTTATGATGTTTCTCACCGCCTGCACCGGGGACGTTATAACCGTTCATTTCAGAACATGACTGATAGTGACATTATTAAAAAAATTGCTCGTGAAGTAGGGATACCTGCTGGCACTGTTGACGCAAGTGGGACGCCCCATGAATACGTTTTTCAAGAAAACCAAACTAACATGGAATTCTTTCGGGAACGTGCGGCAAGAATTGGGTTTGAACTGTTTATTCAAGATGGCAAACTGAACTTTCGCAAACCAAAAGTTGACCAATCTTTGCAACTTAAATGGTTAAAAGATCTTCATAGTTTTCGTGTTAGGGTTAGCAGCGCCGAACAAGTCAGTGAGGTCGAAGTACGAGGTTGGGACTATACCCGAAAGCAACCAATTGTTGAGAAGGCAACAAGAGAAAAAGTATTAACCTCAACAAAAAACGGTAAAGGTTCAAAGACTAGTAATAGCTTTAAAGGTAAGCCGCCGACCCCAAAAATGATGGTCGTGGATCAGCCGCTGTTTTCTTCGGGTGAGGCGAAGAAGATGGCTCAATCTTTGTGTGATGAATTGGGGGGAGAATTTGTTTTAGCTGATGCTAAGGGAGAAGGTAATCCGAAAATTCGACCAGGACGAGTAATCAAATTAAATGATCTGGCTGACTACAGCGGTGAATACTATGTTACTGAAACCCGTCATTTTTACCACGATCGCGTTTACCACACTGATTTTAGTGTAAGGGGTTTGCGGGGCGGCAATCTGTTTACAGTTTTGTCTCCCAAAACTCGCCTCCAACCGGGACAGACTTGCTTGGCTGGTATCGTGACTAATAACAAAGACCCCAAACGCTGGGGTCGGGTGAAAGTCAAATTTCCCACTCTCACCGAGGAACATGAAAGCAACTGGGCGCGAGTTGTGGCAATTGGTGCAGGTCCCGGACGGGGTTTTGATTGTCTGCCAGAGGTTAATGATGAGGTGCTGGTTGCCTTTGAACATGGCGACATTCATCGCCCCTACGTCTTAGGGGGCGTCTGGAATGGGAAGGATGCGCCACCCGAAAAAGTCGATAACAGTGTGGTGGGTAAAGTGCGGTTGCGGACGTTTAAAACCCGCACCGGTCATCAACTTCAGTTTGTGGAAGAAGATAAAGCCGCAAGCAAAGATGGAGTTTACATTGAGACAGCCGGCGGTCACAAAATCCGTATTAATGATAGCGATCGCTTCGTGGAAATTCAAACCGCCGGCGGTCATCAATTAACCTTAAATGATCGGACTCGTAGTATTGCAATGCAGTCCACCGGCAGCATTGAAATCAAAGCCAAGACCACTGTTGATATTCAAGGCATGAGCATTAACATTAAAGCCAGTGGCGTCGTCTCCGTAAATGGCAAATTCATTAAACTTAATTAAACTATGGGCAGACCCGCCGCAAGAATTACCGACCCCGTTTTACATCCTTTACCGCCTGTCTTAACAGGAGGTCCCGGAAGTCCGAATGTCTTAATTGGCAACCTGCCAGCTTGGCGGGGTATCCCGTTGGCAGCATCTGCCGCCCTGCTATCTGCCAAACTCTCGGCTGATATGACCATTCAAACAGCTCAAGCGGCAACTGTGGCGGCAGCAGGTACACCAGGACTACCGGGGGTTAAGGCGGCAGAGGAAACGACAAAGGCAACGACAGCCGTGAGCATGAGCAGTACTATTATGAGTAGTGCTGTTGGTGCGGATATTCATAACTGCACAACACCTTTGCCAGTGCCTCCTCATGGTCCTGGTGTTGTAATTGACGGCAGCGCCACAGTCCTGATTAATAACCTCCCCGCCTGTCGGATGGGAGATACAATTGTCGAGGCAGTTGGACCACCGAATAAAATTGCGATGGGTTGTTCGACGGTGTTGATTGGTCCTTAGAGTGTTGTTGGAACTAAGCTAAAGACTCATATTTAAGGCTTTTTGTCAATCATCTATTTTTCAAGGTTGGTTTTTAGAATAAAGAATGAGCGACAACGTTAAACTTCGTCGTCTTTGACTGACAGAGGTAGATGTGAGTGATTGCGATAAATCCAAGGAACAGCTCATAGAAGAGTTAGCATCACTGCATCGACACGTTGCAGAACTTCAAAACACAAAAATAGCATTTGATACTTTACATGAGCTACTGATAACATTAGTAACGACCGAAAAAACGGCGAATGGCTCGCTGATGCTCAAAGCCGTGTTACGACAGATTTTAACTATTGCAATTCGCCTGACAAATGCTGAAGAAAGTAGTTTATTTTTACTTAATTCTGATGGCATCGTTACGGAAAGTATCCTCGCTCGTGGCGTAATTATTCGAGAAAGCAAGCAGAAAATCATCGGCACAGTTTTGGACAAAGGTCTTGCCGGTTGGGTGCTGCGTCATCATCAAGTTGGGCTAATTGCTGACACAATGGACGATGAGCGTTGGGTGACACTACCCAATCAACCTTACACGGTTCGCTCTGTACTAGGCGTACCACTGCTTCGGGGCAATAAGTTGTTAAGCATCATTACCCTCATGCACTCCAAACCTGGACATTTTCGCCCCCAGGAAGCCCAGGTAATGCAGCTAACAGGCGAACAAATGGCTCTAATTTTAGAAAATGCTTTGCTTTTTGTTGAACGTCATCCGTCACAATCAGAATTAAGTCATTCGCCGCCAAAAGAACCAGAATTACACAGAACTCAAGAGCAACCGTTCCCGACAGAAAAACTTTCTTTGCTCGGTATTTATTTGATTGTAGAGCAGGGGAAGTTTATGTATACCAACCCTGGAGTCGCGGCAATTTTTGGCTATACCTTATTTGAATTTATTACAGTCGAGTCAATCTTTGAACTTGTCGCCGTCAACAGCCGTGATTTTGTTGCCGAGCAAATTAATCAGTGTTTTCAAGCTCAAAATAAAAGTCTTTCCTGTACTTTTAAAGGGCAGAGGAAAGACAGAAATTTGATTGATGTTCAGGCTTATGGCACAAAAACAAAGTTTAATGGCAAGCCTGTAATTGTAGGTGTGATGTTCTCAGGTTTTTCTAATTCCTAGGTTCCCCTGTAGAGACGTTACAGTTAAGATCTCCACAGGGAACATCCCTAAACTTTATTGACCACCGATCGCATTACAGTCATTTTGGCATCCGTGGCGATTGGCCCAGAGATACTTTCAGGCAGAGGGTTTCGCGCTTCGAGCAAGCTAATCGCACGGCTCACACTTTCGGGCAAAATCACCACTAAACTTGCTGGAGTCGCCTGATCTAAAGCCATGTTAATCGCCTCTGTTTCCTTGAGCAGAATTTCATAACGGCAATTAGGATTTTCTTGCAAGATGCCTTTGGAGATTAACTCAGAAGCTTCACCACTCGCACGATCCCGCAAATCATCATCTTCTTTGACAATAATTCGGTCAAAGATTTTTGCCGAAAGTCGTCCCAGTTCAATGAAATCTTCATTTCGGCGATCCCCAGGACCGCCAACAACCCCAATCCGCTCCCCTGGCCAATTGCGGACAAAACCGCCCAGTGCCTCATAACTCGCCGCGTTGTGGGCATAATCAATCAAGGCGTGGTAACTGCCTAAATTAAACAAATTCATTCGTCCCGGCGTCTGGTTCACAGAAGCCCGGAAAGTCAGCAATGCCGCCCGAATTGCCTCAATTGGCACACCCTGAGCAAATGCTGCCAGACTTGCCGCTAGCGCATTGGCAATCATAAACGGCGCACGTCCCTCCATCGTCACAGGCAAATGCACCGCCTGCTCAATCCGCAGCGTCCAATCCCCTTTCAGGATTGACAAATAGCCATTCTCATAAACCGCCGCCAAACCACCACTATGTGTGTGATTTTGCACCAACTCATTGTCTGGGTTCATCGAGAAATAAGCGATTTGACCTTTAACTCGTGCCGCCATTGTCGCCACTAAAGGATCATCAGCATTGAGAACGGCGTAACCCTTCGGGCTAACGGCTTCTACCACCACACTCTTCAGTTGAGCCATTTGTTCGATGGTTTCGATGTCGCCAATACCTAAATGATCCGCAGAGATATTCAAGACGACGCCAACATCACAAGTTTCAAATGCCAAACCCGATCGCAATATTCCCCCCCGTGCCGTTTCCAACACCGCCACTTCCACCGTCGGGTCTTTCAAAATCACCTGAGCGCTTTGGGGACCTGTTGTGTCGCCTTTTTCCACCACATGATCGTCAACATAAATGCCGTCAGTCGTGGTGTAACCTACTACCTGTCCGGTTTGGCGGTAGATGTGGGCAATCAAGCGCGTTGTTGTGGTTTTTCCGTTTGTACCGGTAATCGAAACGATGGGAATCCGACCTGATTTCCCGTTGGGGAACAGCATATCCATCACTGGTGCGGCAACATTTCGAGGCAGACCTTGACTCGGACAAACGTGCATCCGGAAGCCAGGAGCCGCGTTAATCTCAACAATCACGCCATCTACATCCCTCAGTGGTTGGGTGATATCCGGCGTCACCACGTCGATCCCAGCGATGTCTAGACCAATAATTTTCGCGACCCGTTGGGCGAGCCAGATATTTTCCGGGTGGATGTCGTCGGTGCGATCAACTGCAATCCCGCCTGTACTTAAGTTAGCCGTTGCCCGCAGGTAACAAATATCTCCGGGAGCGAGTACAGAGTCCAGCGTGTAGCCCTGACGCTGCAACAAGTCCATACTGGTGCGGTCTACAACAATATTGGTGAGGACATTCTCGTGTCCGTCACCGCGATTTGGGTCAAGGTTGGTTTGGTCAATCAGTTCCTGTACCGTTAAATTACCATCGCCAATTACATGAGCCGGAACCCGCTCTGCCACCGCCACGACTTTGCCGTTAATTACTAGTACCCGATGGTCGCTACCGCGATAAAAGCGTTCAACAATTACTGCTTGGGAGACTTCTTTGGCATGATCATAGGCGTTTTGGGCGTCGTCCCAGCTATTGATGTCAATCGTAATCCCCCGTCCGTGATTCCCATCCAGGGGTTTAATCACGATTGGATAACCACCCACATCTTCAATTGCGGCTTCTAATTCATCCAGATAGCGAATTACTGTCCCCCGTGGCACTGGAACCCCGGCATCCCGCAGGATTTGTTTCGTGCCTTCTTTATCGCAGGCAAGCTCAACGCCCAATATTCCAGAGTAGTCGCTTAAGGTTGCCTGAATACGCTTTTGGTGGACGCCGTAGCCTAGCTGAATCATCGCTCTTGCTCCCAAGGGCATCCAGGGAATATCTCTGGCTTCGGCTTCTTTGACAAGTGTTTCTGTGCTCGGACCTAATGCCGTATCGCGTGCCAGATCTTGTAGGTCTTTTAAGTCTTGTTTTAATTCATTTTGGGAGTAAGTGCCTATGTTAACAATGCTTTGGCACAGTCGCACCGCCGCTCTTGCAGCATAGCGCCCTGCTTGCTCGTCCAAATATTCGATGACGACTTGGTAAATTCCGGGTGTTGCTGTTTCTCTGGTGCGCCCAAACCCGACTGGCATTCCTGCGAGTTGTTGAAGTTCTAAGGCAACGTGTTCGATGATATGCCCCATCATCGTGCCTCGCTTGACGCGACTAAGAAAGCCACCTGGAACGCCGGGGGAACAAAAGTGCTCTTCTAAACTGGGCAGCGCTGTCACAAGTCCTTCATAAAAGCCGGAAATTTCGTTAGAGGGTTTTTCTGCTAGTTCCTCCAAGTCAAGACGCATGACAACTAATTTTTGGCGTCGAATGCTCCAGTAATTGGGACCACGTAAAGGCTGGATTTTTAGAATTCTCATACAAGTTTTTGAGGGGGGTGATTCACTTTCATAGGAAGCTTTAAAGAAGCAATTACATAAAATAGGTCTTTACGGCTTGCTCGGTAACAGGGGGGCGCTTAGTAACGTTTCGACCAGAGACTTCAGCATTCTGACATCAGTCCACAAGGAAAGGCTTGCTCCTTCATCAAGACCAGAGCCAACTTTCTCTAGGGCGGTTTTGCAAACCATGACGCAGCAGAAACTATACTTAAATGCTCGAAAACGCAAGGGATGCCTCCATAAGACTAGGATAGGAAAATTTTGGGTTTTACTGAGTAAAATCTTGCTGATTTTCCAAAAGTTTCGGGTGAAATAGGTCACACGTCAAAGTCTTCGGCTTGGCGAAGTAAAGGGACTTGAGTTGAGTGGGGCGTAATGGCTTCATACTAAATCACCTCGCTTAAAGCTTAGTATCACCATCGCAGTTGAGGTTTGAAGTTTTAACCTAGTTTCTCGCTTTAAAAAGCCATCCAACTGTTCATGGTGAACAATTTTAGCGAAAGTTCTGCTGCTGAGGTTCGGGGCAAGGTAGTCGGTGAATCAGACGAAATTGGTGGAGTTTGTCCGATTCTGGGCATTAGAACTTACGCAATTCTGCTAATTGTACTGGGTAAACCAGTCAGCATCTTGCAAACGTTCCCCAAAAGCCAGTTGACATTAGCTGTTGCTTGAGCAGAATTTGTGAAGCAAAGCTTTGACGGCAGTTTTCCAGGTTTTGGCGGTTGGATTATTTGTTTCTAAGTTTCTTGCAACTCCGGGTCTAGCGCGGTTGATTTAGTTTTTTACGTTGAACACGTCAGGTTTTAGCCGTCTTGTAAGACGAGGGTGCGCTTGTGTAAATGATAGCGATCGCCATAACTGAGAATATGCACTCGGAGATTGTGAAGACTGATTGGGTCAGTCGCACCCACAGCGGGATAATTGGTATAAGCCATTTCACCTGGATCGACGATCGTTACAGTGCCTTTACCCATTACCTGTAACAACCCATCTCGTTCAAACATTGCACAGGTATCTTCATCAATTCCGATTCCCAGGAGTTCCGGATGTGCCGCGACAGCGCTCATCAGACGTGCCATGCGGTTCCGATTGTGAAAATGTTGATCGACAATCACTTCGGGGATCATCCCTAAGCCCATTGCCATGTCCACTAAGGAACGGTTGGGCGACTCTCCACTCCCCCCCCCGGCAATCATATGATGACCCATGACGGCTGCTCCTGCACTGGTTCCCGCTAAGGTGATTTCGCCTTGTTGGACGCGCTGGCGCACCTTTTCCATTAAAGGTGTGTCGGCAAGCAGTCCACACAGACGCAGTTGATCGCCGCCGGTCATGAATACGCCGGTACATTCTTCAATATAGTTTTGGATTTCAGGGTCTTCGGTTTGGACGCGATCGCGAATGTCTAGCACCCGGATCTCCTTTGCTCCCATTTCTGCAAAAATCCCTTTATAGCGATCGCCAAGAATCGCTGGTTCTCGCGATGCTGAGGGAATAATCGCAATGCGAGCATCGACTGAACCCGAACGCCCAAAAAACGTATGCAGGATTTCTCGTCCATGGACTTTATCTTCAGCACCGCCGATCACCAAAATTGCGGTTTTAGTGGATTGAGGCATTCTAGTTTCGTGGTCTTGAGCTTCTAATTGCTGCATAATGTTGATTTTGGGCATAAAGGTTGAGTCAACAGATTCAGTTTTGCTGGTCTTGATAAACGTCCTTAATAAAGCGATTTTGACTCTGGCTTAACTAGTTTCGTGGGTGGGAGCGAACACAAGCACCTGACAGTTTAAAGCGATCCGGCGCTTTGATGCCACAACTCAACAACTACGGCTTATAATGCGGCACGCAACTTGAGCCTTAACGCTTTAGCTGATTTCACCAAACACGCTTCTTGCTTGGGTAATCTTTCTATTGTTCTAAAGCATTATTCTTTATGAATGATGCCAGATTATTTTAGCTATTTGTTATAATACCCTTATCATTTTCTGAATTTGTGCCTAAAAAAACTTCTTTTGGGTGAGCTTGCATTCATATACAAAATTAATAGCGATGTGAAAACGGCTTCACAGCTCTAAGCTCGGTCTAAAACTACATTTCTCACTTCACATTCCCTACATAGCTTGATAGCTCCCCTTAATCCTCTGTGCGATTTGACGTTGTTACGCTGTTTCCTGATTTCTTTATCTCTCCCTTAAATTCCGGACTGTTGGGAAAAGCGCTGCGTCAAGAAATTGCCAAAGTGCATTTAATTAATCCCCGTGACTTTGCGACTGATAAACACCGACGAGTCGATGATGAACCCTATGGTGGGGGTGTGGGGATGTTGATGAAACCCGATCCGATTTTTGCGGCTGTTGAGTCCTTACCGATTTTACCCCGACGCGATGTCATCCTGATGACACCTCAGGGAAAACCGCTCAAGCAACCGATGTTAGTCGAATTAGCAAGCAATTATGACCAGTTAGTCTTAATTTGCGGACACTACGAAGGCGTTGATGAACGAGTGTTACACTTAGTGACTCGTGAGGTATCTTTAGGCGATTTTGTTTTAACTTGTGGCGAAATCCCAGCGCTAGCGTTAATTAATGGTGTCGTGCGGTTGCGACCGGGAACAGTCGGAAAAGAAGAATCGCTCAAAGCCGAGAGTTTTGAAGATGGCTTGCTCGATTATCCCCAATATACACGACCAGCCCAATTCCGAGAGTGGAAGGTTCCAGATGTGTTGTTGTCAGGAAACCACGCAAAAATTGCCCTTTGGCGTAAAGAACAGCAAATTCAAAGAACACGCGATCGCCGCCCGGATTTATACTCAGACTGGGTGAAGCATTCCGAAGCTGACATGGAATAAAATAGGAGCTAAGGTTGCACTTATGCTTGTAGCAGATCGGATTTATAGCAATTCTCATAGTTATGGGGTACAATATGGTGAAAGTATATCAATTATAAAAATTAGCAATGAGACCTTATCCGATTGAGTTTCGGGAAAAAATCATTGAAGTCTATGAAAAGGAAAGCATCTCGATAAGGAGTCTAGCTCAAAGATTTCGTGTTGCTAAAAGTTTTATTCAAAAATTAATCAAGCAATATAAAGAAACAGGAGATATTCGTGCCTATCCTCAAGGGGGAAGCCCTGAACCAAAGGTCAAAGAAGAGCAATTAGTTGATTTAGTAGAAATCATTGAAGCCAATAATGACGCGACGCTCGAAGAATTATGTGACTTGCTCGAAGAAAAGGTACAAGTGAGAGTCAGTCGAGCCACGATGGGAAGAATTACGCAAAGATTAAACTATAGTGTAAAAAAAAACTCTCTACGCCGCCGAAAAAACAAGTGAGAAAATACAGGCGCAGCGAGTTGAGTTTTGGTCAAGAATCCGAGATATCCGAGTAGAGAACCTGGTTTTCATTGATGAATCAGGAGTTAACTTGGCAATGCTGAGGCTTTACGCCAGAGCTTTAAAAGGGAAAAGAGCGAGAGGGGAAAAGCCTCAAAAGCGAGGAAAGAATATTTCTTTAATTGCTGCTTTATCAATTGAAGAATTGATAGCATCAGCCAGTATATATGGGTCAGTGGATGGCGTAACATTTGAAGCTTTTATTGTTCAGGAAGTCATTCCTAAACTCTGGAAAGATGCTTGTGTTGTTATGGATAATGCAAAAATCCATCAAGGAGAGATAGTAAGAGAGTTTATAGAAAAAGCGGGAGCAAAACTCCTGTATTTGTCGCCTTATTCTCCTGAGTTTTCCCCAATTGAGAATTTTTGGTCAAAAGTTAAATCTATTTTGAGAAAGACAGCAGCAAGAACATATAAAGATTTAATGGATGCCATTACCAACGCCATGCTTCAGGTGACTCAGTCAAATATTCGTAACTGGTTCGCTCATTGTTGCTACTGTGCCTCATGAGTTCGAGAATTGATATATTTCATTTCCTAGCATCATAATAAAATTGATTTTATACCGCCTAGGATAGCTTTATGACTTGATTTCAGAGCTTGTTTTACTGATTCGTCGCTTTTGTGCTAAAAGGTCTGAAATAAGGCGAACGCGGATAGGTTTAAATGTTTAGGCTGAGCTAATCATCCTCTCTTTTCCACAAAAATGAAAAAGAAACGTCCACAACAGAAGCAGACACCTCCAACCAAAGAATTGAATATTCTTGCCGTTAAGCGTTCACCCTTGCCAGTAGAGCCGCCACAGGAACAACCAGCAGAGGAATCGATGGAAAAGCCTGGATTGGATGCTGTCTCTGCCCCAGAGCCAGTGGCACAGACACCAGTGGACAATCCTGCTCATGCCTCTTCCGCCGAATCCCCATCTTTTCCCGTGTCAGAGGCGAGTACATCTTCCCCAGAATCAGAGAGGGAGCCAGTGCCCGACTCAAACCCCTCTTCTCCCGCCGAGGGAGCATTCTTTCAAGCGATTGGCATTATCCAAGGTGATGTAACGAGTGATGGGGACAAAACTTTTGTGACTATGGGGGAAAAGTCCTATGGACTGTATTATGCCAGCACCCACAAGAAGGCTTATGAGGCGCTAAAAAAAGAGATTGGGAATACCGGGATTACCCAGCAAAAGCTAATCGTCTATCCCCGGATTACTCACTATCCGGGAGGAAAACAGCCCTACCGCTTACAATTCCAACTGGTAGGTTTTTTGAGTCAGGAGACATCTGGTGAGGGACTTCAAAGCATTCTAGAAGAGCTTGAGTTCAAAATCTGCGGTTTATGGCAGTTCATTCCGGTGTGTCGGGTGCCGTGCATCTCAGTGTTTAAAAACTTCAATAAGGGACGGCTGGAGTTCATCAAATCGGCACCGTTGGACAAAAAAGTAAATTTCATGAAGGCATCTCACATTCCCGTGGTGTGGCGAGATGCCCCTGTGCCCCCATTCCGGTTCAACCCGAAGCTGGAGTCTGAGACTCAGGGCAAAGCGTCCTTTGTGCAGATTAAGGCTCGGTTCAACAGCGCTAGCGACAACTTTGAGTTTGTGGAGCTTTTAGGAATCCCAACGGATTCGCCGCCTAATTACCTAAAAGCTGGTAAGAAGGATAAGCTCTCGGTGGCGAAAACAAAACTGGCGGCTAATAAAGCTCGCAAACGTTCGTCCTTGCCAGTTCCAGACAATAATGCTGTCCCAAACCCCCCTGGTGCGACCGACAAGCCAAAGCCAAAGCCCAAGGTGGTTGCGGCTCAAGAATAATCCGCAGGTTTCAGTCCCGAAAACCGGGATTCAAGGTGGGCGACTTTGACGACTATTCCGACATTGCCCATTACTGGTGATAGCATTGATAAACTGGAAGCGGCTCCCAACACCTGCTCGTCCTTCACCTCCAGATACGCATTCAATTGGGCTAAGTCCCGATGCCCGGAGTAGGTGGCAATCACTTTTAACGGGATGCCCGCATTGCTCATTTGAGTCAGGGCTGTGCGTCTAAATGAATGGGTACTCACGCCCTCGATTTCAATTATTGCACAAGCCTTCCGCAAGACCCTGGCCGCGGAGTCGGAGTTAATGTGGGATTGCTTGTCGTAGCGACCGGGGAATAAGTAGGGGGAACCAGCTTCCGGG
>CADCTM010000347.1 GCA_902805485.1 uncultured Coleofasciculus sp.
TAATGAATACAATTGATGACAAAACCGTTGTCAAAGAATACTTTAATGCCACAGGATTCGACCGTTGGCGTAAAATTTATGGTGATGCCGAAGTTAGTAAAGTCCAGCTAGACATCCGTACCGGGCATCAGCAAACGGTTGATACAGTCCTTAGCTGGCTAGAAGCTGATGGGAATTTAGCGGGTTTATCGATCTGCGATGCCGGTTGTGGTGTTGGTAGCCTGAGCATTCCTATAGCACAACTCGGGACAAAAGTCAATGCCAGCGATATCTCCGAAAAGATGGTAGGGGAAGCGCAGGAAAGAGCGAAGGATCTTTGAGTGGCAGCTACAACACTGTCATTTGCCTGGATGTCTTGATTCACTATCCCCAAGATAAGGCAGCACAAATGATTTCTCACTTAGCCAGTCTTGCCGAGTCGCGCCTCATCCTCAGCTTTGCCCCGAAAACCTTTAGCCTGAGTATCCTGAAAAAAATCGGCAGTTTCTTTCCTGGCGCTAGTAAGGCGACTCGTGCTTATTTGCATCGGGAAGCGGATATTGTCAAAATTCTGGAGAGCAATGGCTTTACAATTGGGCGGCAAGCGATGACAAGTACTCGATTTTACTTCTCTCGCCTACTGGAAGCAACTCGCAGATGAGGTTAGAATCGCGGCAACACTAACTAAACTCCCACTTCGATCATGAAGCGACTCAAACAAGTAATTCCAGGGTTGCTACTTGCCTTGGGTATTCCGTTGTCACTGCTTGCTGTCACGCAGCTACTGAATTCTCAGTCAAAGGATAAAACTGGTGCTTTGGCTTTAATGGTAATTGCTCTCCCAGTGACAGCAGCAGGGGGATGGCTTGCCTGGGGAGTATACAAGGGAGGCGGCAAAGACAATAGCGATCGCCTAAAATCTACCTTCTTTCGGCTACTTATGGAAGACAATGGACGAATTACCGTGATGCAATTTGCCAAAGAAACCCAAATATCGAAAGATGAAGCAAGGCAATATTTGGATCAGAAAGCACAAGAATTCAATGCCAGCGCTAAAACAGATGACAAAGGTGGTGTTTGTTATTACTTCAATCCTTGATTAATCTAGCAATGCCGTTTAGGTTCTAAAGTTGATGATTCGGATTTTCTTAGGGATTGCAGCGATTTTCGGTGGTTTATCAGTCGCTGCTGGTGCATTTGCTTCTCACGCCCTCAAGGAAAAGTTAAGCGAAAGGGCAATTGAAATCTTTGAAACCGGCGCTCGTTACCAGATGTACCATGCTTTGGCACTGCTAATGGTTGCCTTGCTATTAAGTCGCGCTGAGGCGGCACAATCAACGCTTGCCGCTGCTGGGGTTTCCTTCATCGTTGGTGTTGTAATTTTTTCCGGTAGCTTGTATACCTTAAGTTTTACCAACATCAAGTGGTTGGGAGCGATTACCCCTTTGGGAGGGTTAGCATTTATTATCGGTTGGAGTTGTTTGGCTGTTGCCGCCTGGAGTTTTAAGTAGTTTGTCTTGCTAATTGGAGGCGCAAACGCACCAGTAAGTCATTTAAGGCGTCTTTTGCCGAAGGTGTTTCCGGCAGACTGCTAGCTTGAGTAGCTTCTTGTAATTGTGTTTGCAGTCGGTTATATTCCCCCTGATGAAATGTCACATCCGCTTCTGCGAGAAATGATTTTTCTGCACCGGCAAGTTTTTGGGCAATTAAGTCAGGAAGATAAGGTAAGTTGAATTTTTCATTCAACCGTACTAAATTAGCTTCTATAACGCCAGTTTGCATTAGGTTGATGCCTGTTAATAGTACCCGATAAACATAGAGTAGGGGCTTAACCCGGTGCGGTTTTTCTTTCTCAAATAATTTCCATTGCGTTTGGGAAAAGCCTAAGTAATGGTAGGAATGATGGCGGGTAATGCATCTTGCGGCAATCGCTTTTAATTCCTCATGTTTTGGCGTAGTAGAAACAACCAATGGTGAATAGAGTTGCTCTAAAACATAGCCATTCTTCTTCAGCAGCAACAAAAAGAACTTTTTGGCATCATGAGACACTAAATCGATTTGCAACCCTTCACGCACTTCTGAAACTTCGATGGTTTCACGCCCTAAATCAAGTCCTACAACTTCCTCGACTGGTAAGATATGAACACCCCGCAAGTCATAATCCGAGTCGGGTGAAGGAAAGCCATAAAGGTGTGCCCCGCTGATGGTTGCAAACAACATGGGGTAAGGTTGAAAATTAATCTCTGTGAGCAGTCGTTGATTGATATCCATCAGTCTACTTGCCAATCCAATCGCCTAATCTACAATGGGGTTCCTCTGAGTGCGTCAAGTTTTTTTTTTGACTTGGGCACTATCTGAAAGAGGCAACATTGTAAAATTCTTTTTTCAGAATTAGGCGCAGATTCCTGCCCACTCAAGTGACTGATTAGTAGGGATTTCAAATCGGATTGGGTTAGCTGCCCAACTCTTAAAATCTGGTGCCAGTCGTATCAGCTTTTGTAGAATTTCATCATTAATCCACAATACCAACGGATAGGGGAACTCTTTCGGAAATTCATTCCGCACCAGGTTTGTTGCCGTTAATACTTGATCAATTTCCGTGACTGACTCTAGCCCAAAAACCATCAAAGCTTGCGGTTGTTCGTCAACGGCTGTATCTATTGTTGTAAACAGGGTGTTGACTGAAGGGTGGAGGGTGATTTCCTGGATTTGGATTGAGGAAAGTTCTTTAAGTTGCTTTACCATTTTCCGTCGCCAGGATGGATGCTTGCAAGACACTAAAATTAGGGAGAACTGATTTTGTGACATTGCGATCGCTCTTTCCAGCCTTTGCAGCGATCGCTTATTACTTTCAGCTATATCTTCTGAGTCAGATTGGTGAGTCATATTAAAATCCTAAGTCGTATTCTAATTGAATTTTTAAATTAAAAACTGTTTTGGACTTCGTACTATCGGGTGATTCCTACTCTCTGCTAATCTAGGACAACACTTTCCCCGTCGAAAATTCC
>CADCTM010000348.1 GCA_902805485.1 uncultured Coleofasciculus sp.
TACTTGCCAGCTTATTCACCAGATCTCAACAAGATTGAGCACTGTTGGTCATGGCTCAAGAACCGGATTCGCAAGTGCTTAGACGAATTTGATACGTTGCGAGAGGCAATGGAGCATATTCTTAAACTAGCGTCCTAACCTTTGTGACGACGGCTATAACGCTCTTTAATCACTCTAGGCGGATGAAAATAGGAAAGCTGGGCTTAGTGGGGAAATTGGAACAGCACTAGGGAAATGGTTCATCAGTGCAATCAGCCGTGAAAAACATAAAGATAGTGATGGAATTGGAAAGACTTTTAGCCAAGGTTTAATTAAATTAAAGTAGATAAACGGTTGTATAACTAAGCGCAGATTGTTCAGCAGATTTTTCCATCCTTTGCCCTCATCCCACCAAGCATGAGTAGAAAATTGAGAAGCGACAGATATAGCAGAAGTATTATCAGGAGAACGGCTGATTGGCAGAAGTGATTTGGAGTGCAAACTAACCATTAGATACGCACTCATCACTACTTCCCACCACTTCTGAATTTGGGCATAATCTGTGACCCGAAAATCTGCCCATCCGAGTTCATTTTTACTTTGCTTCAAACCATACTCCACCCAGTTCCGTAATCCGTAGAGATTACCGACTTGGTGATATTTCAACTCTGGAATATGGGTCATGACATCCCAGGTTGAATTCTTCGGTAGTGTATTCTTGTCTGTTGTAATTTGCCAAAACTGAGTCGTGCGACGCTTACCAAAAATCACTTCACGAATGTACCGCTTCTGAGTTTTTCCATTCGAGAAGACTCGCTCAAATTCACGCCAACTATTGCATCGCACCTTTTGCTCTTTAGGTAACCAGACCGCATGGTTACTACGAATCGCCACAGCAAAATTTAGCTTCAAGTCATACAACACACTTAAAAAATTGCTGCTACTTTCGCCGTATAAGCTATCCGCAAGTACTAATTTGAATCGAAATCCTAATGCTTCGAGCTCTCGAATCATCTGGGCAGCAATCTCTGGCTTGCTTCGGTAAATATCACCCTCCTTGAGCCGTGCTTTCGGTTTATAAACCTCAAATATTAAAGGGAAGGTAATTTCTGCTATCACACCATAGGCAGTTACAGCCACAATGCCATTTTCAATCTTGCCTAAGTTGCCGATATACTGCCGCTTGACATAATCCGTTGTCTCCCCTTTCTTTCTATCTCCTGTCTCATCAATAATTAGAACTATTTCTCGTCCTGCCAATACTTGTAAAATCAGCCTCAATCTTGCCTGCCTCAATTGTTCTGATTGCCAAGGCGATTCTGTCAAAAAATGCAATAAACCTTGCTCGTTACTCAACCCAACTAGACGGGATATTGCTGGTAGTGTTTTGCGTTTAATATCTGAAATCATTCCTACATGAAGATATTTAAACGCCTCAAAACTTCTCACTTCTGGAAATAGCTTTTTATACCATTCACAGTAATCATCAACAAATTTTATGGTTTCGGCAGGCTCTCTTGACCCAAACATAGCCCAGTAAAGAATTCGCAACACTTTACTCTATTATTATCTCATAAGAGTGATGGAAGAGCGTAATATCAAGTCGGCTGGAATGGTCATAGTATAATGGGGGAGCCATCTCGCGCCTGAGTGTTGCCGTATGCCCAAACGGATTACCATAGCTCACCACCTGAGCTTGAACGAACTGGAAAACCGTTATCGTCAGGCAAAAGACCCCGTAGAACGTTCTCACTACCAAATCATCTGGTTATTGGCCTCTGGTAGACCCACTGAAGAAGTGGCAGCTATTACCAGTTACAGCCGCAATTGGATTTACGAATTAGTCTGGGGCTATAACCGGGTCGGACCAAAAACATTGGGAGATGGACGGCATCAAAACCCCGGTCCTAAACCGAAGCTTGACGATGTGCAGCAAGCCAATCTATTGCAGGCATTAAGAGGGCCTGCAATAGATGGGGGATTATGGAATGGACGTATTGTGGCTGATTATTTGAGTGAGTTAATCGGGCAACCGATCAGCCGTCAACAAGGGTGGGAATATCTGAAGCAGATGGGACAAAGACTGCGAGTGCCCCGTCCTGAGCATCAGGAAGCAGACCCCGAGGAGCAAGAAGCTTGGAAAAAAAAACTGACTCAGGAACTGAAGCGGATTCAAGCCGAGCATCCCGACGCCGACGTCGAGGTCTGGTGTGAGGATGAGCATCGCATTGGCTTACAACCAGTGAATCGTCGGATATGGGTGGAAGAGGGGTCTCAACCTGTAGCCATAGTTAAGTGGAAACGAGAATGGCTGTGGCTATATGCTTTTGTTCAACCGCAGACCGGGGAGACTTATTGGTGGATTCTGCCCTATGTCAATACTAAGTTATTCAGCTGGGTACTTAAAGATTTTGCTCAACACTTTGGGGTGGGTAAGAGCAAGCGTATTATCCTACCGCTGGACCAAGCTGGGTGGCACATGAGTCAACAGTTGGAGGTGCCAGAGGGAATTCACCTGGTTCCCCTGCCGCCATATTCCCCAGAGGTGCAACCAGCTGAACGTTTGTGGCCACTGGTCAATGAACCGTTAGCTAATGCGGCTTTTGAAACGATAGCTGAGGTAGAAGAGTTGGTCGTTCAGCGTTGTCGTAGATTGCTAGGACAGCAGAAACTCATTCAAGGATTAACATTTTACCACTGGTGGCCAGAAGTGATTCAAGCTGCTTAATTATGGGTATTCAAGCTGACTTGATATTAGACCAAATTCGCATGATTGGGGTTAACTCTAGCAATGCTGCTGCTAGCGGCTAGCTTCACCAAAACGGAGTAAGCACCCACATACCTTGTTAATCAACAACACAATCACCATCCTGGCTGATCCACGCAGTTAATTTGTTAATTTTGTCCGCTAAATTGACGCACTTAATTTGTTAAGCCTGTTTTAGCTTGTCCCACGCTTGTCTTAGCGCTACAACACCTGCTACACACACGTTCCAGCAAATTCTT
>CADCTM010000349.1 GCA_902805485.1 uncultured Coleofasciculus sp.
GGCACGAGAAACATGACCAAACTTCATCGCAATTGAAGCATCACTACCAAAACCCGTAATTGTTGCTAACTGAAGCGGAATATTAACTGCCTTTGCTGCCTGCCGTATTTCTCCATTCAACCCTTCATCATAAATTCCATAACCATCCTGAGCTAACAATACAGGCGCATCACCATCTGCGATCGCATATTCTGATGACAAAGGACAAATCTCCAACGCAATTAACGCATCCAACCGTTGATTTTGCGTAAAATACAGCGCCCCAATTGCCCCGACTTCTTCCTTCGCCGACGCCACTAAATAAGTATCAACACCAGGAGTCTGCAACTGTTCTGCCAGTGACAACAAAATCGCCACAGATGCCTTATTATCGAGCGTATAACTAGCAATATGATCCTTCAATCTTATCGGGCGCTTGCGATGCTTTCCAACCACCATCCGCGTCCCCGCACGTATACCCGCCGCTTCTAATTCTTCCGTTGTACACTTCGTTTCAATCCAAGCATCTTCCCATCGCAACGGTTTATCTTCCTGTTGCGCTTTTTGAGGAGATTCATGGGAAACATGGCGGGAACCAAAAGATAAAATACCACTAATAGTTTGATTATCTCCTAACAAATCCACCACCCCTTCCCCATAAACCCAAGGAAACGCGCCGCCAAGTCTGCGGACTTCAACACGTCCCGCATCTCCTAGGGTTTTCACAATTGCGCCAATTTCATCTTTATGAGCAGTAATTGCAATAGCTCGTTCTGAATTTTGTCCCGCAATTTTTGCAATAATATTACCTGCCCTATCTTGCCAAACTTCTACTCCCAAAGAGGCAAAACGACTGAGTAATAGTTTGTCAATTTCTCCCTCCACACCACTCGGAGAATGGTGCAATACTAACTCTTCAATCGTGCTAAAAAGTTGCTCGTAATTATTAATTGAAGACATTAACCCTTAACAATTTACTAGTGTTATTGATTACGGAGTTTTCGGCGTTTCCTTGGGCGTCTCCGGAGTCGGACTAGACTTTAACTGCTGCGCCTCTTTTGCCGATACACCCTCACTCTGAGAACCAAAATACCAAATTGCCGCCGCCGCCTCAGCGCGAGTCACCGTCTTTTTCGGCTGAAACAGGGTAGTATAGCCAAAAACCCGGCGGATATTCGACTGCTCACTACTTTGAAAATCTGCCAAAACTGCCCGCAATGCCTTTGGGTCAATTTTGCCAGCATCTTGAAAACCCCAAGTTTGCTTCACCGCGTCAATAGAGGCTGTGGGCAATGCTTGACGAGTATCGAGAGGGATTTTCCATAAAATCAGGTTTTCCCGCGTTAACGGGGCATCTGGACGAAACAGAACAGATGTAGTATCACCAGTTAGACGGCTTGGAATTAGTCCCGCCTCTGCTAATGCCTGAATGCTTTGAAAATCAGGACTACTTTTAGTTACATCGGAAAAAGCGGGTTGAGTTGTATCTGAAGCTAGACGAATTTGTTGTCCTGGGCGGTTGGCATAAATTCGATTATTCGCCGCCACTAACCATCGGGCAAACTCCCTACGAGTGATAATTTTATTCGGCTCAAATTTAGCGCTACTCGCTTCTGAGTTAGTTTTAGAAGCAGACGAGTCAATGCTTAAAACTCCCAATGCCGCTAAATCATCAATATGCTGGCGCAACTCTTGGGGAAGTTTATCAAGGTCAGTAAAGTTCTGTGAGGTTCCCTGAGTGGCAACAGTTGGAGATGACGTTGGTTTTGCTGAGTCTGGCTGACTCGGTTGCTGGGAAGTTGCCTCACCAGCATTCTTGATATATTGAATATCAAATTTTGTCGCACTTGAGGAAGTTTGATCCGGCGCTGGTGTCGCTGACGCTGTTGCTGTGCTGTTAGCCGTCGCACCAGTGCTAAAAGATAGAGTAACTTGCAAGGTATCGCGACGGACAACAAACGTGCCGCCTGCATCAGTATCTGGTTTAGAGATAATTTGCCAACTACCAGAGGAGAAGGCTCTTTCGTAAAAGCTTTGGACGGCATTAATTGGGTCAGAAGATGACCAACTTGTCAAGTGACCTTGAGCTTCTGGAATAGTTAGCGGTTCGACTTTTTGTAGTTGAGCTTGGGGATAGAGGGGAATTTCACTGGGAAAATCTTGGGGTAGCGGCGGTATCTCACGTTGAGAAGTTCTTTGAGATGAACCACCAAAAACGTTGGGATTATCCTTCAACTTGGAGTCTGCCGCAAAAGTGCGTTCCAGCGCTTTGCCCGTGGGACTGTTGGCGCAGGAGGTTAATAAGCCTAAAAAACAAGCGGCTAAACCAGCCAAGATGACAGGACGTTTATCAAACAACACGGGTGTTACGGACTCATAGGCTATTTACCCTACGCTAGCGCAAATCGAGACGCAAATCGCTACTCGTTGGGGTGTTTCCTGTACTGTTAGAAACTATCCCACAATTTTGGTCTTGTCACAGCATTACTATTGGCTTGAAATCCCTTTAAACTGTATGGCTTCAGAGAACAAAGATTTAGTGACGGTTAACCAGTCTTCTGGATTGTCTAATTTGACAGCAGAGGACATCCAACAACAAGAACAGGCGAAGAGGGTAGTATTCTGGCAGCGAACGCGGGAAAATGTTCAGGTTATTGCGATCGCTCTTTTCTTAGCGCTGTTCATTCGGGCATTTGTCGCCGAACCCCGCTACATTCCCTCAGATTCGATGCTACCAACATTAGAAGTAGGCGATCGCTTAGTGGTGGAAAAAATCTCCTACCATTTCCATCCACCCGCCAGAGGTGAAATTGTCGTTTTCGATCCACCCCAACAACTCCAAATACAAGGTTACGCGAAAGACCAAGCTTTCATTAAACGGGTAATTGGGACACCAGGGGAAACTGTTCAAATTCAAAACGGCAAAGTTTATCTGAATAGCATCCCCCTAAAAGAAGACTATATTGCCGAACCACCAAAGTATCAAATGGAAGCGGTACGAGTCCC
>CADCTM010000350.1:0-10597 GCA_902805485.1 uncultured Coleofasciculus sp.
CAGTACGACCAATAAATACATCTTCCACACCAACATTAAAGCCTGCTGCTTGTCCTGTTGAGGGAAATTGAGAATAACCGAGACGGATGCGGGTGCGAAAACTCGGATCGTTACGAATCTCATTTAAAACATTCGGAACATTTCGCCGCCAGCGCTGCAAAACGGGACTATTTTCGATAATTTCTGGGCTTAAATCTAAGTCTTGAGTAGGTTGAGGTTGAGGAGTTGCTTCTGTTTGACTCAGTTGTGCTGCCCCAGTGTCATCCTTGCATGGTAGGGACGTGCAGCGATGTACCTCTACAGAAGGTAAATTGGTGTTGTTATTTTCTACCCTAGAATCAAGCTGGGAACTTGCTGACTCAAGGGGGACTGATGCACTTCCACCAGAGGACGTGGCAACGATTAGTCCCATACTCAGTAACGCCCCGGAAAATCCCAACTGTTTTAACCAATCCCTAGAAGGTTTCATTCTAATCTCGTTGCTCGGTGTCCTCTTCTGTTGGTTCTACCCTACTATGTTTATCGTTCCTTATGGCTAAGTTGGGTAAAAATATCAGCTTCGATGGATAGATTCCTCTAAGGATTGGTTTAAAAAGATTGAGGTTGTCGGGACACTCATGCTTGCGCCCTCAATATCGCAACATCTATGCAACTGAATGAAGAGGGCGTATGCCATACGCCCCCAAAGCTTCAATCCTTTAACAGGTAAGCCTTATGCAA
Source organism: uncultured Coleofasciculus sp. (assembly GCA_902805485.1). Classification (GTDB taxonomy): domain Bacteria; phylum Cyanobacteriota; class Cyanobacteriia; order Cyanobacteriales; family Coleofasciculaceae; genus CADCTM01. The sequence continues at coordinate 721 of CADCTM010000350.1, forward strand.
CTTTTTCAGATTGGTTGTTGACCACTTGGTCGCCTGCTACGGAGCTTCCCTGCGGAGAGATGAAGGATTTCCCGGCTGCCTCAAGACGCTGTTCTAAGCCATTAATGCGTTCAGCCATTTCGTTAAACATCTGCTCTATGCCGTTTAGCGGGACAGCAGGTGTGCTGTTTGTCGTGTCGTTGAGATCCTCTGAGATGGGAAGAACCGGAAGAAGAAACCCACCCACCTTGAACAAGCTGCTGCCTGTTGCTGTCGGAAGGCTGTACACTAGTTGGTCGAAGTCAAGATTCGGGGCAGCTAAATTTTGAGGAATGAACGTGCCGCGATGCTCAGGTGTTAGCAGTAGGTTAACACCTCTGAGGCTAATAGGACTTAGTAAAGAGATATCCACATACCCGCGAATCTCTAGATTGGGTACTACAGGATCGGGTTCTCCAAATGGTGGTAGAACATCCTTACCCAAATCGGGCAATAAGGTCACTAAAGCGGTATCGTGAGGAGGAATTCTCAAGTCGTAGGTGAGCTTTCTGGGGTCGGGAGTTGCCACGAGGTCTCCCTTAATATTGCCGCCTGTCACGTCGCGAATTGTTATTGTATCTGCAATTGTCAGGTTAGGTGTCGTTGCCACAAATTGCAGCCGCACTGCTACCTCAGAGTCGTTAGGATTGGCAATTGTCAAAAAGTAACCTTGGGCAATTATACGAGAAGCGGCGGGGTTGCCAAATCCAGGTATGGAAATTGGCTTTACTAACAGTTCAAAGGTGGATACGAGCATTGGTTAATCTGGTAAAGTATCCACCCAATTTAACTGCCGACAAACCACAGGAGACAGTACCCGTTTGGGTACTATTTAGCCAAAAAAAAAGCGACTCTACAACCTGTAGAACCGCCCTAACTATAAATTTAGCGGAGCAAACTTTTAACGAGCAACGCCTTGGTGGGAAGTCATCTCAATTGGCTTCATCAGGTACAGGCGTAGGAACTGCCATCCAGTGGAAACGTAGAGGGGCAGTTTTTGGAAGAATTGTAGGAATTTCGGAGTATTGGAAGAAGCGATCGCGCTGAGTTTCTCGTTATTCTTCACACAAGTCTCTAAGCGATCATAAAATTCCGGCTTTTCCACATCCAAAATCAGCGGAAATACTCGCCCTGCGGTTTCGTTCGTCTTCTTAATTACATGGATATCATACTCGCGGGCGTCCAAACCCAAACTCGCATAAAATCCTGATCGCTGAACGTCATTAAGATACATTGTCCCAAACACCGACAGCAAGAAGAACCGACACCACAACTTCGCTCTCCAATCATTCAAAAACTGAGGTTGTGCCTTCATCAAAGCATCGAAGAAATCGCCGTGGCGGTTTTCATCCTGACACCAGTTTTCAAAAAAGCGGAAAATCGGATAAATTCGGTCTTCTGGATGCGCTTCCAGATGTCGATAAATCGTAATATACCGCCAGTAACCAATCTTCTCTGATAGGTAGGTAGCGTAGAAGATAAACTTCGGCTTAAAGAACGTATACTTACGGCTCTTAGTCAAAAATCCCAAATCCAGCGACAAATTAAAGTCAGACATCGCCTTATTCAGGAATCCCGCATGACGTGCCTCATCGCGAGACATCAAATTAAAGCCTTCTGCCAGGAGGGGGTTTTTGTCTTTTAAACGGCGTCCGAGTTCTTTGTAGAGCAAAAATCCGGAAAATTCCGCCGTACAGGAACGCTCTAAAAACTCAACGAAAACTTGGCGTGTTTCCCCGTCAATATGCTCCCAGGACTGCTCAAACTCAGCATCCCGGACAAAGTGGTGGCGATTATAGTCAACGCGGAACTCTTCGATGATCGCCCGTAGCTCGTCCTCATTAGGGGACAGATCCATCCGCGCCATTTCATCAAAGTCAGTTGTATAGAACCGGGGCGTCAGCAGAGTTTCTTTCGCCGGGACTTTTACCCCTGGTCGCAGTTCTTCAAAGCCAGGTTTTTTAAGAGAATCTACCATGTGCTTATTTTATCTTGTCTTTGCTTACAAATCTGGGGCGATCGTGACTTCCTTCAACGCACACCTATAGGGGAGTGCATCTTAGAGTCTACCAAGGTCTTGGCGAGTGGAAACAGCGATTAAAGTTAAGAGTTGCAACATCGGTGCAAATTTTGTGAGGTTTTCTTCAGAGGGGCACGACATATCGTGCCCCTACAACAAGCGCCCCAACAAGGGAATTGGCAAAATACCGATTACCCCAGCGCCCCTTTACCAAAGAATTTCGGTGGTTCTTTAAGGGTATAAACTTCGGTTTCTGCGGCGATCGCTTTTCGGACATATGCTGGAGTTTGCAGTATTCCCAATAAACTCATCCCATCAATTAAACGAAAGCCACCCGTCGTGTTTTCGCTTAGTAATTGATCAATCGTCGCTGGATCAGGAAGAGTTGTGATCGCTTCTGCTGAACCAATAATAAATCCCCACGGCGACCCGTAACTAGGCGTATAAGCCGAGTAAGAATGGACATTCGGGAAAACTGCCTTCATGGTACTCACCAGACGCGCATGAAGTGTCAATTCAATCGGTGCAACGGGTCCGGCTTGTAGCACAAAATAGCCTCCCGGTGCTAAAACCCGCTGGACTCGCTCAAAATACTCTTTCGTAAACAGTTGAAACGAAGGTCCCTCTTCAATCGGGTCAGACAAATCTGAAATGACAATATCCCATTTGCGATCCGTCGTATCCAGAACTTCTAAGGCATCACCAATCACCAAATTCGTCCGGGAGTCCTCAAATACACCTTGATGCATTTCCGGCAGATGTTCGCGACAAGCTTCCACCACATCCCCATCAATATCCACCATCATCGCCTGCTCAACACTCTTCCAGCGCAGGATTTCGCGTACTGTAGCCCCCTCACCGCCGCCTAAAACCAGGACGTTTTTAGGCGCACCATGGCAAATCATTGCAGGGTGGACAAGTGCTTCGTGGTAGAGAAATTCATCACCTGTACAAGATTGCCACTTGCCATCCAAAACCAATCCTTTCCCATAAGCACCTGTTTCAACGATATACATTTCCTGAAACGCCGTTTTCTTGTATGCCAGCACTTTCGTGATGCCATGAACATACATATCCCAAGGCGTGATGTATTCGCTAATCCAAAAATCTGCCTTTAGTTCGCTACCTGCCATAAACTATCCTCCTTTCCCCGATTGACACAGATCGCCATTATTACAGAACAAGGTTAAGATTCTGAACTTCAGTCTCAGGGTGTTATTTTTCACAAACCACTCCAGGCATAGAGGAGAGAAGTTTTGTTCAATTCATCGAGAAAGTTGTTTTGCCGTCTCTGACTCGGTTTCTGAAAAGGCTATTTACTAATGACTGATAACTAATAACTAATGCTCAATTTCGGGAATCAAACAACGCTAGCATCTGATCGAAAATATCTTCCCCGGCGCGGGTTTGCACAATCGCAGAAACTAATTGAACAAAGGCTAAATCAGGTTCTTTGTCGCTTTCAATCAGTTTGCTGGCAGGATAGAAAGTAATATCGTCTCCTCGTAATTCATTCGTCACTCCAGTTTTCCAACCAGAAATCCGTGAAGTCCAGGAAATTGATTGACCGCGTAATGTAAACTGAAACCACTCAATTTTCCCTTGACGCAGTTCCACAAACACATCAAAATAAGGCTCGCCACCTTGATACCAAACTCTGGTAGTGCCCTCTTCCTTTGTTGGGGTTAATAGCTTCTGATCGATCTTTCGTAGGGAAGCACCCAGTGCCGCAATCTCATCTCGATCCATCGCTGTAATGATTGTGTGCCCAGATGTCTGGTTCATCCAGTAATAATTAATCATTTGGGAGACGGGCTTTTTGTTACAAATACTTCTACTTAATACACGGTGATTGACAGTTGCTCCGGAGGTGTATGAACGCCCTACAGGTTTTTAGTGTAACTTTACTTGTGCGGAAAGCGGGTGTCGTTAAGAGTTTGTGGTTAGGAATTAATAAAAAATTAAGCTTAATTGATCCCTTGAGGGTTCTACCTAACTGCTTTTAGCAACTAACTCTAAAAAGTAAGTTTTTCTTTAAGGCGAAAAGCAATTTAGTTTAACTAAACTGACTAAATAAATCAGCAAGAATGGTATTGGAAAACAAAAAACCTTCTGGGTCATTTAACCTTATTTGCCCAGTATTCGGAAGTTTTTGCGCTTTTTTCAGGTCAAGAATTTCCTGATTCTCCCCCACGATTTCCACCCAACCTTGTCGATAATAGGGCTGTAAAGCGAACCAAATCTGATTTAAGGTTTCTTCTCCAAATTGTTGATTTAGCGCCAATAAATTCAGTCCTTCTGCTAGACGTAACCCTAGCATTAATGTTTCTAACAACACTTCTGTTTCTGGCGTTTCGGGACATTCTATTACGCCATCCGCCTCAATTAATTGTTGCACCCAGGCGTAGTATTCGCGCCGCGTGCGGGGACGGGTAAACCTGCCTCCTTGGACATAGCTTGCTGCCCCCATACCAAATGCATAATAAGGACGATTCTCCCAGTAAACTCGATTATGGCGACATTGATGACCGGGCAAGGCATAGTTAGAAATTTCATAATGTTCATAACCTGCACTTGTGAGAATTTGCTGCGCTAGTTTGTACATCTGGGCGGCGGTGTCATCGGTTGGTAAGGGCGTTGCACCAGGGGAGTACTGGCGTCCAAAGGCGGTGACTGGCTCGATAATTAGGTCATAGCAAGAAATATGGGTTGGGGCGATTTTAACAGCAGTTAAGAGAGATTCTTGCCACTGTTCTAAGGTTTGATGGGGTAGCCCGGATATTAAGTCCAAACTGATGTCGGGAATCTCTACCTGACGAAGGATTTGGAGCGATGTGAAGATATCAGTAGAATTATGCGATCGCCCACAAGCTGCCAATAGTTCATCCTGAAACGCCTGAACCCCCACGCTGACACGATTTACCCCGCCATTTCGGTAGCCTTCTAACTGTTCTAAGCTGAAGGTTCCTGGGTCCATTTCCATCGAAATTTCAGCATCAGCACTAATTCCAAAGTGCTGCTTAAATACGTCCAGGATACGTGTTAGCTGTTCAACTGATAACAGCGAAGGCGTCCCCCCGCCAAAGAAAACGGTGTCTAAGGAACATCCTAATACAGGTGTAGCGGCAATTTCCTGACATAATACCTCGACGTATTGTTCAATTGTGCCGGAGGTGCTGCCCGTTGCTTTGTCCCCGACTACAGAAACGGGAAAGTCACAGTAGTAACATCGTCGTCTACAGAAGGGAATATGAACATAGGCAGATGTGGAAGTTAGATAATTTATAATTTTCTGAGATTTGTCTCGGCAATTTAACACGTTTTTTTCATAAAGAGAGGGCATTTATCAGGCGAATCTTAAAGCTTAATTAATAGTTATTAATTAAATGAGTTTTTTGAGGGGATTTACTGTTATATAAGTGCCAGAGCCAAGCGTCTTGAGGTAGGAATTGCCGCCTTGAGCAGGAAAAGTTCGGTAGTCTTTCTCTAGGAAAGATGGTTGTGGGTAAGGAATCTAATCACTAACAATCCTTAGTTATACGGGTAAATTAAATGATTAATCTCCGCCAATTGGCGCTTCACGAGCAAAATGACCTGAAAGATATAATAAATTGATTGCTGAATATCAATACGCTTGTCTATTAAATTCCTTATGGAATTCCACACAAATTAATTGGACTAGAACGATGCTGGATTTCGTCATTATTCTTTTATTCATCCTAGCAGCGGCAGGTATCGGATTTGACAGCGTTGAGTTGCTGCCGATTCATGTCCAAGACCAGGTAACGAACCTAGACGCTTTACGCTGGGTTACTGCTGGCTTTGCCGCAATTATTGGCTTTGCTGTGGGGTTAGCGGTTCAGGTGGCATACCGACGCTTCCAGGCACAAGTCCGCAAAATGCCAATTGAGGTAATTTTGACGCGGGCTGTGGGTTTGATCATGGGACTGCTGTTGGCTAACTTGATGCTTGCCCCGATTTTCTTGCTGCCAATTCCCACTGATTTTGTCTTTATTAAGCCACTGACAGCGATTTTGGGCAGTGTGATGTTCTCCTTCTTGGGCGTCAGTCTAGCGGATACCCACGGGCGTACTTTCTTGAGGCTGATTAACCCCAACAGCTTAGAAAGTATTTTGGTAGCAGAAGGCACTCTCAAACCCTCAGCGAGTAAGGTTTTAGATACAAGCTGCATCATTGATGGTCGCATTGAAGAACTGCTCAAAACAGGTTTTATTGAAGGGCAAATCCTGATTTCACAGTTTGTTTTGCAAGAGTTACAAACCCTGGCGGATGCGGCTAACGATCAAAAACGTGTCCGGGGACGGCGCGGGCTAGATATCCTCAAGCGGATGCAAGATGCGTTTCCTGATCGGATCGTGATTCACCCGGCCGATTATGAGGATATTCAAACTGTAGATGCCAAATTGGTGCGTTTTGCCCAAGAAATTAATGGCACGCTGTTAACGAACGACTATAACCTCAGCAAGGTTGCCAATTTACAGAAAGTCCCGGTGCTGAATATCAACGATTTAGCTCAGGCATTGCGCCCAATTTATCTACCTGGTGACAGCATTGAGGTGAAAATCCTGAAAGAAGGTAAAGAAGCCGCTCAGGGTGTTGGCTATTTGGATGATGGCACGATGGTTGTTGTGGAAGAAGGGCGCAAGCACGTCGGTGGCGAACTCCGGGTTGTGATTACATCTGCGTTGCAAACTTCTGCCGGACGGATGATCTTTGCGCGTCCTCACGCTTCTCTAGTTGTCTGAGAGGGCATAAGGAACGGTCATACCACAAGCTAATGGGCGGTCGTTCACTGCGAGTTAAACTGTGTAACCGTTGCCAACAACCCGCATCGGTTCTGTATCGGGTGAAGCATGACGATTCTGGGAAGTGGATTTTTGTGTGTGAGCTGTGTTGGTCTTCCCTGAGTCAAGATAACCCGCATTATGTATACGGTGGCACCTGGAAAGCTAAGAAAAAATTTTAGGGCAGGCTATAAGTAGCTTGCCCTAAATTGTATGAGGAGGGAAAGAGCGATAATCCCACAAGAGAAGGATTGTTTACTCCTGCAAAATTGTCTTAGAAACAATGCGGGTTTTCTTACGGTCAGCTTCGGAAAGTTCTTCCCCAGACTGTAGGCGAGTTGCATTGGTTTGTAGGACAGTGGCAGCACCTTGGTCGCCCATTTGAATTGCCGTTTTTGCGGCAGTTTGCAGCATCGTGGCGGCACCTGCGCGATCGCCTTGTTGTAATTTCGCCTCCGCAATTTGCGTCTGCCGATACTTCGCTAAAGCCAAGATCGACTGTTGGACATCGGCATTAAGAGCAGATTGATAAACGCCTTGAACATTTGCCTCAACTTGGATTAAATCAGACAGTAAGCCTTCTTGACCTAAACCGGGGTCATCGTACCGGACTTGCACATTCGCAATCACCTGGGGACCAATGGGCAATTGACCAATATACAAGTTAGCCAGAATAACGCGATCGGCATCCGTCATCAAATCTCCCAGTCGGACAACGTATTTAGAACCTTCTTGTTGTACAGGCAGTTCAATCGTATCTGGGGCAACTTGCGCCACGGGTTTGAGTTCTGCTAACCGTACCTTTGGCATCAAATCAAATAGCAGGTAAGCATTGGTGAGTTGTACCGACTGAGCGCGTAGGAAAAGCCTTGCAAACTCATCAACAGCCTGCTCCGGACGTTCAATATAAGATAAACTGCCACCGCCAGCATCGGCAATTTGTTCTAAGATGTCTTGGTTCCAGTTTGCTCCAAATCCTAACGTATTTAGCGTTAATTTATAGCTGGGAGCGAGTTGGGCTAACTTGAGACAGCGGTTATTGTCACCATGTTCATTCTCGCCATCCGTAAGCAGGAACACCTGAGAGACAGTATCTTGTTTGCCTTTAGCAACTTCTTCAATTCCCAGCTTAAGACCTTCATCAATCGCTGTACCACCATCAGCAGAAAGCCGTTGGATTTGTTTTTTAACATTGTCTAGATCATGGAGCGTCTGATTTTTAACCAGAACTTTCGCCCTATGATCGAAGGCAACAACCGAAATGCGATCGCCTGGGTTAAGGCGTTCCACCAGGTTAATCGCCGCCTTTTTCACCGTTTCTAAAGGGCGTCCATTCATCGAACCACTATGGTCGAGAACCAGACATAAGTTTAAGGGAACATTGCGGACTTGCCCAGCAGGAGAGATCGCACTAATGGCGAGCGACATCTGACGCTGACTACTCGGTTGATTAGCATCAACATGGGCATCATTTAAGGCAGGGTGCAAACCAACTTTCATCTTATAAAGCTCCTGAGCAAGCAACAAAAATAATAGCAACGTTATGCTAATACGCTAGTACTAGCTCATAACGATGGTCAAGGGCTATGCGAGTCGTTAGCCATTAGTCCTTAGTGATTAGTTGACCACAGCGACAATTGCCGTTGCCGCAGATGAGGATGTTACTAAGTACTGGCTCATTCGACTTTTATCTGAAAACTAACGACTAATGACAGACGACTAAAGACTAGTTCATCAATAACCACGCTCACTACTAATCAACAGCGATTTGTAGAAGAAAGGTCGTAAAAACCGCTCAAAGAACTGGCACAGGCAGGTTCATCAACACGCTACTATGTTTAAAGATAGCGCCATTACGCAGCCAAAAAAACGCCATGTATACACCCTTTCAGGCTGTTCAATCTCCTTACTACGGAGATACGGTCTCTCGGACACCGCCCCCAGACTTAGAATCTCTATTATTACAGGAGCGAATTGTTTATCTGGGAATGCCGTTGTCACCCTCAGTCGCTCAGTTAATTATTGCTGAACTGCTGTATTTGCAGTCTGAAGACCCAGAAAAGCCAATTAAACTCTACATCAACTCGGTGGGCGAACTCTCTGGTTATGAAACCTCAGCCTTTGCCATCTGCGACACGATGAAATACATTAAGCCTCCCATCTACACAATTTGTGTGGGCTATGCCGTGGGAATGGCAGCGATGCTGCTTTCTGCTGGGACAAAAGGTTTCCGAGCGAGCCTCCCCAACTCGACAATTGTTCTGCTCCAGACTCAAGGTAGAGCGCAAGGGCAAGCTACAGACATTCAAATTCGGGCAAAAGAAGTCCTGGATACGCGAGCCACAATGATTGATATTTTTGCAGCTAACACGGGTCAAACTGCTGAAAAGGTCAAGAAAGATATGGATCGCCTATTTTATATGACTCCTGCTGAGGCGAAAGAATATGGCTTAATCGACCGGGTTCTGGAAAGTGAGAAAAAAGCTGGTCTTGTAAATATAGCAAGTAAGCTGACTTAAGTCCTCACCTTCGCAAGTGGATTAATATCCGAATCTTTTAGCCGTTGTCAACACATTTACGTAAAACTGGAGCTTATAAATGCCTATTGGTGTACCGAGTGTTCCCTATCGCTTACCTGGGGAACAATACAGCAGATGGATTGATATTTACAGCCGTCTTTTTAGAGAACGAATTCTATTTTTGGGTGGCGAAATTAACGATGAATTAGCGAATAATATCGTTGCTTATATGCTTTATCTGGATTCGGAAGATCCGGGTAAAGATATTGTCCTCTATATCAATTCTCCTGGTGGTGTAATCACGTCAGGGATGTCGATTTATGACACGATGCAGCACATCAAATCTGATGTTGTGACGATTTGTGTGGGTTTGGCAGCGTCTATGGGTTCGTTCCTGCTGGCGGCGGGTACAAAAGGCAAGCGTCTGGCTTTACCGCACTCGCGGATTATGATCCACCAACCTTCGGGTGGTACGCGTGGACAAGCGACAGATATTGAGATTGAGGCGCGAGAAA
>CADCTM010000350.1:10607-12105 GCA_902805485.1 uncultured Coleofasciculus sp.
GAGAAATTATCCGCGTCCGCCATCACCTCAACCAAATCTACTCGGAAAACACGGGTAAGCCGATTGAGAAGATTGAAAAAGACATGGATCGTGACTTTTTCCTATCCGCTCAAGAGGCGCAAGAGTACGGATTGATTGACCGCGTTATCGAAGATAAGGCACCATAGGATAGACTTTGGGAATTTTTGAGTAATAATTTTAGATTTGGGATGAGGGGTTTTGCCCTCCCCAATCTAAAATCTCGACTCCAAAATTTCCAAGTTTATGTGCTGTCTTCTTGGCGGCATGGTCATCAGTCCCGTTCCTTATCGATGAATCTGGCGGATTGTTATCGTTTGTTCGGTTTAATGGATGGAGCCTCCACAGCCCAAGTCAAAGCGTCTTATCGACGTTTGGCACGGCGATATCATCCTGATGTCAATGGAGACCAGTTTGCCAAAGAAAAGTTTATTGAGTTAACTGAGGCATATAAGTATCTCCTCAGTGTTGTTAAGCCGTCTTTGGGTGAGCAAGGAGTAACGCCACCTCAGACGGTTACTGCTTCAAGTGCGTCTCAGGAGACTGAAAGGGCAAAACGCCCGCCTCCAGCAACGAAGGTGACTCGTAAGCAATCGGTTCAATCTACGCCGCTATCGGCAGTTGAGAAACAGCTAAAGTGGCAGTCTTATGGGCAATTACAGCAACTGCTTAAAGAGGGCAGGTTTGCCCGTGCGATCGCACTTGTTGAAGGTTTATCCCAACGAATTCCCCAAGATCCAGAGGTACGGCAGTGGCAAGCAATTGCTTACCAACGATGGGGACGGCATCTTGTTAGTGAGCGTCAACTGGACAAGGCAAGAATTTATTTAAAAAAAGCTTTACGTACAGACGCTCATAATCGCTCTTTGTGGGCGGAGGTAGAGCAAGATTTCCGCCGCATTGAGCAGATGTTGTAAGCGATAGAAGCTAACTCAAATAACAAGCTAGGTCTGTTAAAAGGTACTCTCACGGGTGATGACATCTCGGAGGTGATATTAATTTAATAGAGCTATGGATTTTATTGAAACAATCTTAGAACAGTTTATTCTCGTTCGATTAATCTGATAAAACCATAACTTACAGCATATTTGCAGTTGAATAGACCGCAGTATGAGGCACAACAATGTTGTGCGCTTACGATAATCTAATCTTCACTCGCTGTATTCTCCGCAAATGAAAACCGCTGTATGCTGAATATTTAGGGAATATTTCGTAAGTACTTTATCGGAAATTTAAGGAAAACCTCAAGACGATTGTGTATCTAGTACTTAACAGGCTGTCTGATACTTTTAAATTCTAACTGTAGTGCGACCTGAAGGAATAAACACAGCTCATGGTTGTTTCAAAAACAAATCAGTTACTGGCTTCATCAGAGGCTAAAGATGCTATTTTACTTGAGAAAAAAGCATTATTGAAGGGCTTGGTCAGCCAAGTTGCGGCTTCGTCGGCTCCTTTAAAGGTTTTACAACAAACAGCGCAG
>CADCTM010000351.1 GCA_902805485.1 uncultured Coleofasciculus sp.
AACGCTAACCATTACTAATTTATTGCGCTGGCACTGTCCACCAAGCCAGTGCATAAGGTTGAGATGCCTCATTTACCTGATTGCGATACTGAACACGGATTTTGTAACGCCCAGCGGCTGGAACTTGACAAAAAGTATGCTGTATGCTATCAACATCACTAATTGAAGCACAGACACTTTTGCTGGTATCGTTGCCGTCCGCACTCATTAAGTAGAGGTCAAGGTTGTTTAAACCGCGATCGCGAAAAGTCTCCCCAACTTCATAAGCATTATTTTTATTCTTATCCTCCAACTCAACCAGGCGATCCCATGCCAGCGTTAAAGAAACAAAGCTTTTTTCCTTCAAAGGTTTATCCAAAACATAATCCTTAAAAGAAGACACCTCAACGGTTTGATAATCCCAACCCACAGGCGGGACAGCACCAACCGGACTCCATTGACCCGGACTAAATTGCTGGTAAGCTCGGAAGGCATTAAGCTGTCCGCCACCCATCTGATAGTCCACAGGAATCTTTGGATCTTTATAGGCGTCGGACTCTAACCAGTTGCGGTTATCTTTGCCCAAAACTGTACGAGTCATGCCCAAAAGCAAACCATCACCCGTGTCTTTAATTTTGTCAGCAGAATTAAGTAACACCGCTTTCATAACCTCATGGCGTCGAGAGGCGATACTCCAATTCGGCTTTTTGGTACGGAGTTGGCGATCGCCAAATTCCTGTAGCAGCGCAACCGTTGCGGTAATATGAGGTGCGGCAAAACTCGTGCCACTCACCTGTTCCACTTTTCCCGTCAGATTATACGCCTGGATTTTGCTACCAGGAGCAACCAAATTAATCGAACGGCGAGGCCCAACATTAATTTCTCGTTCAATAATCCGCTTACCAATTCCCGTCGGTTCAGAACTTAAATTTGCAAAATCTACCTTAGTAAAAATGCCTTGTCGTTGGGTTGTATATGCCGCATTAATCGCATTGTAATTATCCGTAGGGATGGGAATACCACCCTCGCCCTGGTTGCCAGCAATTACAAACAGAGTATTGTTAACCCGTGAGACCCAATCAATACACTGAGTTAGCAGCGCATTACCATCCAGTGTTGCATCTGGTCTAGGATCGCGCTGAAGCGGTTCGCCAAAACTAAAGTTAATTGCCCGAACATCCCCCCCATTTTGTTGAGAGACAAATTGAGCAGAAAGGCACTCTTCCGCTTGTCCGCTTTTGCTTGGTGAACCCGATGCCGAAGAATACAAACGTGCGCCGGGGGCGACTCCCGACAAGCGCTTATCGCGACTCACCATAACACCCGCCACCATTGCCGCATGAGCATCCACATCTGTATCGGTTTTAGCGGGAGTATCGCGATAGAATACTTGCTCTAGCTTGGTTGCAGGATTCCAAGAAACTGCCTTGTCTAAACCAAAGACTCCGGGTCTACCAATTTCCACTTGACCGATCGCAATTTTACGACCAATTAAGTCATACGGAGCCTTATGTAACTTAAGGGCATCAATTCCCGTGTCTCCAATCGAAGCTGGTGAAGCCAGCACTGGAACTGTGAGACAGGAGGCACTAAAACCTCCGATGATCGATCCGAATTTTTTAATAAGCCGCCGTTGAGCCAAGGAAGTTTCTCCTTAGAAGTAGTTGTTAGTTATTTATTAGACTTGTTGCACGAATTATGAAAAGCCCCCGACAATAAGAGGTTTTCGTCATACTCCCCACGAGGCTGGGGGTGAATTCGACTTTTACACTCTTGTCTATTTATTATTTTGGGACTGGATCACGGCAAATTCAGGTTTTCTTTGGTGTCGCCCAATTATGAGATTACTAAAGATTTTGTTAAGATAAGAACACACAGAGGACGCAGGAGAACATCGCCAGCCATGACCCAAACAAATTCCACCAAACCTATAGTTATTGCCCCTTCTATACTATCAGCGGATTTTAGCCGACTGGGAGAAGAAATTCAGGCGGTGGATGCCGCAGGCGCCGATTGGATTCATGTTGATGTGATGGATGGTCGCTTTGTCCCAAATATTACAATCGGCCCGCTGATTGTGGAAGCGATTCGCCCGATGACTAAAAAGCCTCTGGATGTCCACTTGATGATTGTGGAACCCGAAAAGTACGTTGAGGATTTCGCCAAAGCAGGCGCTGATATTATTTCTGTTCATTGCGAACACAACGCCTCACCCCATCTGCACCGCACTTTAGGTCAAATCAGAGAATTGGGTAAGAAAGCGGGTGTGGTACTCAATCCGGGGACGCCTTTAGAGTTTATTGAGTATGCCTTAGAACTCTGTGACTTGGTGCTGATTATGAGCGTCAACCCAGGTTTTGGTGGTCAAAGCTTTATTCCCGAAGTGCTGCCGAAAATCCGCAAGTTGCGTCAGATGTGCGATGAGCGGGGACTTGATCCTTGGATTGAAGTTGATGGTGGACTCAAGGGGAATAACACCTGGCAGGTTTTGGAAGCTGGTGCGAATGCAGTCGTTGCCGGTTCGGCGGTGTTTAAGGCAAAAGATTACGCAGAAGCGATCGAGGGGATTCGTAACAGCAAGCGCCCTCAACCGGAATTAGCAACGGTTTAACAGAGATTCTTCACAATAAAATATCTTTATTTTTCGTAGGGTAGCATGGCTGTGCTGCCCTACAATTTTTTTGGTGATGGTTTATTCTTTGGTATCTAGTTCCAAATCCGGGTCAAATACAACCGTAAATTCAGCGTCAGGCATGAACCGCTTGAAAACTTGCAGATGTCCGTCTGCATAGCTAGCGTGTGCGGCAATGCGCGACGACTTTCCCCTGTAGATTGGGGAGTAATCGCACCACTAACCATCGATTAAGGCGATCTTTGTAAGACGTAATTAACTTATCTCCATTCGTTTGGGGTGGAGCCAGCGTTTATCTTTTGAGCAGGACAGCACTGGCTTCTCACTTATGGCTTTTTGCCAACCATAATGTATTTAATTTAATT
>CADCTM010000352.1 GCA_902805485.1 uncultured Coleofasciculus sp.
GGGGCAAAACTCTTTTCTGAGCAAGGGGATATTAAGTCTTCTCGGCATATATTAGATACTCTTAAGAAGTTGCAGGGATAGATAGCGATCGCTTCTCAACTGCCACAATTAGAGAATATGGAAATTGTCGCAAGGAGAATCCAGCTATGGGACTTGAGAAAAGAATGTTCCGGGGAATGTTTGCCCCCGGCGAAGTAGTTCAACTCAGACAAATGTGCTTTACCCCTGGGCGGGTATTTGAACCAGGTAGATACATAGTGGGTGAGTTACCAGATATTGCCTTTGATATGGGATTAGTAGATAGACTCCCTCCAGTTAAGGGCAAAAATGCTCAAATTAAAGAGAATGAGACTCCCCCTCAAGAGGAGTCCTAACTCGTTTCAATGCCGAATAATCCTTATACTTGGCTAGAGCAATCTCTCGCCACAATTCACCGCGCTGACTGGTATCGCTCGGTGCAAACTATGCAAAGTCGCCCTGGTGCAGTAGTGCAATTGGAAGGATGCCAGGTGATTAATTTTGCCAGCAATGACTATTTAGGGTTGGCAGGGGATGAGCGTTTGATTCAAGCTGCCGTTGCCGCAACTCAGGAATTTGGCGCGGGTAGTACGGGTTCCCGATTACTCAGTGGACATCGGGAATTGCACAAGGAATTGGAAAAAGCGATCGCATCTCTCAAACAAACTGAAGAGGCATTAGTCTTTAGTTCCGGTTATTTGGCAAATTTAGGAACGATTGCCGCTTTAGTTGGGAAGCGCGATTTAATTTTATCTGACCAATACAATCACTCTAGCCTGAAAAATGGTGCGATATTGAGTGGCGCGGGAGTCGTAGAGTATGCTCACAGTGATATCGAAGATTTGAAGCGTCAGCTAGCTAAACATCGGACACAGTACCGCCGTTGCCTGATTATTACGGATACTGTTTTTAGCATGGATGGCGATATTTGTCAACTACCAGAGATTTTAGCGATCGCCCAAGATTTCAACTGTATGGTACTAGTGGATGAAGCTCATGCTACTGGTGTTTTAGGAGCCACAGGTGCTGGAGGTGTAGAACACTTTGGCTGTACCGGACAACCGCTGATTCAAGTTGGCACTCTCAGTAAAGCATTAGGCAGTTTGGGCGGGTATGTCGCGGGTTCAGCTACCTTAATTGACTTCTTAAGAAATCGCGCTCCCAGTTGGATTTACACTACTGCATTATCGCCTGCTGATACGGCGGCGGCATTAGCGGCAGTTGGGATTATTCAACAAGAACCCGAACGTCGTACTAAACTCAGTTGGAATGTAGAAACTCTCCAACAGTTGATACAAGAAAAGTTACCATTACTCAAAGTTTTGCCTTCCGAATCGCCAATTTTGTGCTTTCAATTAGCCACGGCTACCGATGCCCTTATGGCAGGAAAGCAACTAAAAGCGGCTGGTATTTTTGCCCCAGCAATTCGTCCACCGACGGTTCCCACGAGTCGAATTCGTATTTCTGTGATGGCAACTCACGAACTTGCTCATCTTCAGAAATTAGTCAATGTTTTGGAAGGGATGAACTCGCCTCAGTAGAACTCTTGCATCAATCAAATTATGCTTACCATACCCAATCGAACTAAGCATTAGATCATCTTGCGTGAATCAAGAACTTCCCCCTAAATCGCCTCGGGAGGCGAGAGTATAATTCGTGCAAGATGTCTCTTTTAAGTCGCGCAGGCGGACTACCCTTCGGGAAGGCTAACACCGATGTTTTTTGTAGTCGCCAATTCAGTCGTCGGCTACTCTCATTTCAACACCTGCGGTTTTTGCTTCATATACCGCTTGCGCCTTTCTGCTGCCGACTGGCGACGCGCCTCCAAAGACACCACCTCCGCCTCACTATTTTCTCTTGCCACGCGAATTAGCAACCCTGCGGAAAGCAAACTGGCAATAAGGGAATTGCCGCCATAACTAAAAAATGGGAACGGTAAACCAGTTGTAGGCAAAGCCCCGGTTGCCACTCCAATATTCAACAACGACTGTCCGACAATTAAAATCATTGCTCCAATTGCCACTAACCGATGAACAGGATTTCGTGCCTTCATCGCCACGATCACGGCAAGCGTTGCATAAGCCATAATCAGTAGTAGCAGCAACACACTACCTGCAAAGCCAAATTCCTCGGCAAATACGGCAAAGATAAAATCGGTGTACTGAATGGGTAGATAAAATAGTTTTTGTTGCGATAGACCAAATCCTGAACCCCAAGTGCCACCAGAACCCACTGCCAGAAGGCTTTGAACCAGTTGGTAGCCATCGCGCAAGGGGTCAGCCCAAGGATTGAGAAACGACATCACCCGGCGCCGTTGGTACTCTTTCAAGCTGATACTGATGAACGCCAGCAGGAAACCCCCCAGAGCGGTTCCTCCCAGGTAAGGAAAGGGCAATCCTGATGCTAGGGCGATAAGCCACAATGTCATCCCGCAGAGGGCTGCTGTACTCAGGTTAGGCTGGATTAAAATTGCTAGAAGCACAAGGGAAAAAATCCCCAGCCAGAGGAGGCGAACTCTCCAAGTGAGACGTTCCCACTGTCCAAAGAGACGAGCGCTCTGTAGCACGAGAAAAGGTTTAATTAACTCAGAGGGTTGAAAGGGTACAGGACCAAGTGCTAGCCACCGGGTTGCACCATTAACGGTGGTTCCTAAGCCTGGAATCAAGGTAACTAAAATAAATCCCAACAGTACAATGACAAACCAATGGCTAATTCCTAGTATGTAGCGCAAAGGCGATCGCACTATTAAGTTAAATCCAACTAAACCCAGCATTGCCCAGACAATCTGTCGCTTGAAGTAATACAGCCCATCGCCAAACTCCGCATCGGCAATGGGATAAGACGCAGAGAAAAGAACGGCTAACCCCATAAACATCCACAGGAAGGTTAACCAACGTAATAAGCGGGCGTCAATTGCCCATTCCTTGGCGGAGGGATTAACCCAGAGAATTAAGTCGCGTAGAGCCACGAATAATTAAGCAATAACAACACGGGACTATGTATAAATTTCACCAACAGTAATGCAATCACCGGATTCAATTTAATTTATCAAAGAACTGACCTAAAAGTAGGTCAATACAAAAAAGGGGTCTTTGTGACCCCTAATTATTTCCGATAAAACACTGTTTATGTAAAACTTACAGCAGCCCGGTATTTGTTCCTTGCTTGCCAGTAGCCAGCTCAACCTTGACGATTTTGCCACCCATTTTCATAATCCGTTGCTGCTCACGAAACCAGTTGTCATAGGGAACTAGCTTTGTAAAGTAGGTGTTTTGTAACTCCCGTTGCGTTCTGATCCGGGTTTGGCTAGGAACGCAGGCAGTCACTTTAAACATACGCATGGGTTTATTTCTCCTGGGTGAGTTAAGAAATTTTGAATTTGAATTCTGTTTTTGAAGCTTGCTTCAAAGCGATGCTCAAAATATTCTGTGGTATCAATATGTACTCAGCCTACACGATGTGTCGCTCTGTTGTAAAACTTTTTTGGGCTGGTACTGCATCCACAATGGCGAAAAACAACGGCGGTATTTCTAAATAAAACAAAGGCTGGGAGTTAACTGTCAATACTAGACTGCCAAAACTCATCTGCTGTATAGAACACAAGACTTGCCTCTAACAAGCTAGCACTCACAATTGACTTCCCAGCCCTTAACAAGACAACGACTCTTAGCTCAAGCCAGAGCAGATGTAGTCAAAGTAAACGCCCATTTCTTTGCCAGCGTCAGCACCAACCAAGCTAGCGGTGACTTCTTTCATCGCTTGGATTGATTGAACGGTTGCAGAAATAGGTACACCCAAGGAGTTGTAGGTTTCTTTCAAACCGTTGAGTACGCGCTCATCAAGGATTGAAGGATCACCTGCCAACATGGCATAGGTGGAGTAGCGGAGGTAGTAGTCCAAGTCACGAATGCAAGCCGCATAGCGACGAGTCGTGTACATATTGCCGCCCGGACGGGTGATGTCCGAGTACAACAAGGACTTAGCCACGGCTTCCTTAACGATGGTAGCGGCGTTAGCGCTGATGGTGCTTGCGGCACGAACGCGCAGTTCACCGGTTTGGAAATAGCCCTTGAGCTTTTCCATTGCTGAGTTGTCGAGGTACTTACCTTGAACGTCAGAAGAATTGATAACAGAGGTAATTGCGTCTTGCATGATCCTATTTCCTTATTTCACCGAGTCTTAGAATCCAACCTATAGACGCGACAAATGAGCGCGTCTCCTTTTGCAGAGGAAGGATAACCCTACTGCATGGCTCCGATCACGTAGTCGAAGTAGTTGCCAGCTTCGGAAGCATCTTCACCAGACATCATTGAGGTGGCAACGCTCTTCATGGCGCGGACGCTTTCAGCAACCGCATCAATGGGGGTACCCAAAGACTTGTACATTTCACGAACACCAACCAAACCGATTTCTTCAATCGGTGTGACATCACCAGCGACCACTCCGTAGGTGATGAGACGCAGGTAGTAGTCCATGTCACGTAGGCAAGTAGCGGTCATTTCTTCACCATAGGCATTGCCACCGGGAGAAACAACGTCAGGGCGCTTCTGGAACAACTGGTCGCCAGCTTGCTTGACAATGCGCTCACGAGAGTCGGTCAGGGTTTGAGCAATGCGGAGGCGGCGATCGCCAGAAGTAACAAAGCTCTTAATCCGGTCTAATTCGCCTGGGCTTAGATAACGAGCTTCGGCATCTGCATTCACGATCGATTTCGTGACAATACTCATTGATGGATTCCTCCAGAAATATGTAACCAGGTGTGTCTAAACTGGCATTCGCGTCTTGAGCGCTGAACCACTTTCCTCATGTTCTCAACCTAGCCGTGACTTGGCGGCTTAACTCCAAACTCTGAATCCCTGTATAAGTGTTCTTCAGATTTATGGAGTACTAAGTGATACATTCGGTCAGAGTTACAGCGTACCTTCCGCAAATATTTTGCGATAGATTGTTCATATTGTTTCCATCTTCGCAACAGTTTGTAATATTCTTCCTCAGATTTGCGGCTCGTCACTAGCTATTAGTCAGGGATCATCAGCAAAAAAAACACTAACGACCCATACCGCGAGCTACGTTAGCCTGCTCTAGGCTGCAATGGAGGGTCTTCGGGCAAACAGTAGTAGCGCAACCCTCTCGCTATTTGATGCCAATGAAGAATCTCCCCTGAACTGTCAGCCCTAAATTCAGAGGAGAGAAGAATCAGCCCTTAGCTAGATTCCTAATCAGTCCAATCAGGTTTTGCTAAAGCGACTGCTAAGAGAGGACGGTGATAGATCAGACCAAGACTGCTTCACCAAGTCATTTGCAGCCTTCACACTACCCAGGTAGTTACCCGCAGGCAGCGATGGGAAGCGATTGTAAGGTACGACATCCTCGCCAAAGAAGCGAGCATACTCTGCACCATCTACCATCGCCTCCACGGCAGCTTTTAGACCCTTGTCAGCCAAGATCTTGTTATACGCCCGAATCTCGCCTTGAGTTGCAGGAGCGCGTCCCAGCAAGTGCCGGAACAAGAACTCAATCACCTTAGTGTTCGGATAAGGCGTGTAGAAACGGCGGCGATAAATATCGGAACTTGCCAAAGTCTTAACAAACTCCCGCACCGAAATTTCCCCGTTTCGGAGTTTGCTCTCCAACTCTGAGCGCCGGAACTCTTGAGGTACTTGACCACTGAAGACATCCATCACTTGACAGTAGATGGCATTAATCACCAGTGCGGTTTCCCCTTGATTTGCCCCAGTTGTCATCCGGAAAATCCGTGCCGGTTTGCGGCGGGCTGTGCCCACACCAACTTCAACAGACTGCCCACTGCCATTTTGGAAAGAGCGACCAAGTTCAATGAACTTCGGCTTGCTCATGTCCATCTGACGCTCTTTCGCTTTCATGTCAGCGATCGCTTTTCCAGTCATCGGCATCTTCGCCGCATCCATCCGTGGCTTCACTGGCTCAAAGCTCGGAACAACGACCTCGTTATCCTGCTTCGTCTGCTTTTCGTAAAGCTTCTGGGTATTCGGGAAGTTTGCCGCAGGTAAGGTCGGGAAGCGACGGTAAGGCACCGTATCTTCACCAAACACCTGGGAGTACTCCATGCTGTTGACCATCGCGCCGATGAAGCCGCGAATGCCCTCAGAAGCAAGAATCTTGTTGTACTTCTGGATTTCCTTCTGGTTTTCCGGCGCACGACCTAGGAAATGTTTCGTTCCCAGCTCAATTACCTTTGTATTCGGATAAGGGGCGTAAAACTCCTTAATGTAGAGTTCCGAGATACCTAGCCCTTCCACGAACTCCTTGACATTAATTTCGTTGTTGCTAAGTTTGCTTTCCAGCTTCGAGAACTGATTGTTCACAACATACGGCTCAATGTCGCGCTCGAATACCTGCCGATATGCCGCACGAATCAGAGTTTTCACCGCCGACTTATCAATGTTATTCGTCAGCTTGAAGACCTTAGTCTGCTCACGCTTAACGGTAACACCTTGGTTAACGCGGAATTCAATATCCGGTTGAGTCCGTGTTTCGTTGACTTGACCGAGTTCCACAAACCGAGGCGTGACTTCCTTATCAACCCGCGTACCAATATCTTCAGGCAAGCTACCTGGTCGGGACGAGCGCAATTGCAAACCTGCTGGAGTCACATAACGCTCATAAGGAACCGTATCTTCACCAAAAGTTTGCGAATACTCTGGGCTATCAAGAATCGCGTCAACTAAAGCATAGAAACCAGACTTGGCGCAAATATCAAAGTACTTGTTATTCTCCTGACGTCCGTAGGTCGGACGACCCAACAAACGACGGTGGATATACTCGATCGCTTTACAGACATACAGCGATGTCCAGTACATCTTGCGGAACAAGTCAGATTTCGCCAACATCCGGATGAACTCACGCAGGGAAATCTCGCCGTTTTCCAGCTTAATTTCTGCGACCTTGAGGCGTTGACCTTCATAAACATCGCGTCCGAACACTTGCAGGTAGCAAGCGCGAATTACTGCCTGGGTCGAGCTTTCAGAGAATTTAACACTAGCGGCGTTATTTTTCTTGCTGCTCATCCCCGATAAAGGCAGTTGATCCAAGCGGAACACCTTGGGACCAAGGGAACCAGGAAACTCACCCCGTGCCTTGGGATTGCTGTTTTGGTTATTAATCGCTGGTCCTTGGTGGATCAGGATACGCTTGGTATCTTTACCAAAAGGAGCAGGACTGCTGCTAGGATTACGGGTTTCTTTCGGGAAGATTGCCCCAAACTGAATTTCCAAGGGGTCGTTACCAGAACCATAGGGATGTTGGTCGGGCAACGGCTGTTCGTAACGCGCAAAGGTTGTGATGAACTGCGGCACCTTGCGGAAGGGGGCGCTGTAGTTCAACAAATCTTGCTGAGGTCCCCAGTTGCGGCATTCTTGGGCTTCTTGACCTAATCCCCGGAGGTAGGGGACGGTTTCTTCGCCAAAGTAGTCGGAGTATTCATTAGAATCTACCAAGGCATCCACAAGAGCGGCTAGACCGCCTTTGGAAACGATGGAGAAGTATTCTTGAACTTCTTCACGAGAACTTGGACCACGACCGAGAAAATGGCGGAATGCCAGTTCTAGGGCACGACTGTTGATGAACGGCTCGAAAAACTGTTTTTGATATAGGGAAGATTTACCCAAACGTCGCACAAACTCCTTCATGGAGATGTCGCCGTTTTTCACCTGAGATTCCAAATAGGAAATGGACTGGCTGTAGGCGCGGGTAATGTCGCGCTCGAAGATTTGCCGATAAGTGGCTTTGACGATTTCTTGCTTTTCTGTTGACGATAACCCAGGCTTCATCGCGTACTTCGGACGGCGTTCGGCTGCATTAAAGTAGCTTTGGGGCAGTTGTAGACCTTGCTTATCGCCTGAAGGACGTTGACGCACTTTGTCGGAAGGCGTGGGGGCTTTAAACTCGTTAATCAGAATCTCGAAATACTGATTAACAATTTCTCCTCCCGCTGCATCCCGCTTGAAATAGCCTAGCGACGCCACACGCATTTCCTGTAATGCCACGAGGGTAGCATCTCCAGAACAAGCATTTTCAATAATTTCCCGCAGTCCTCGGACGTTGACGGTGATGATGTTGGGGTCGCCTGCGACGATCGCATATGTGACATAGCGCAACATCCACGACAAGTCACGCAGCGATTTCTGCATATTGCTTGGACCGTAGCGGGCGACGTTAATCGGTCGGAAACCCGCTGGGGCTGGTCCCCCTGACGAAGTACTAAACAGTCCGCGCAAGCCCTCTAGGAAGCCGCCACCACTTTCTACATAAGTGGCAGTTCCTAATGTCATTTGATCTCTAACATCGGTTGTACCACCGCCTGCCAGTACCATCTCCTGACCGACTTCTTCCCTAGGCTTTTCCAGGAAAGCCATTGGGGTTCCCCCAACAAAAATCCGGTTAGCCGCACGAGACACAATCAGGTCAGCGTTTTTGCTGATAATATCGGCGATTCCTAAACGCTGTCCACCGGAACTGAAGTAACTGGCAAGCTCGCTTAACTCACCATTTCCTAAAAACCGGTCTTGCTGTTCGGCTTGGATAATTGTTGCAACCGGTACGGTTTGATAGAGTTGCGGACGCGCAACCGAGCTTCCACCACTTGCCTTAACACTCATTGCTTCTCAAAAGCTCCCATTGACAATTTTTTTAACTGTGTTAAGTCTGACCAGGGTGCCAATATTAGGTCACTCTCACTTAACTTCGGCGCAAGCGCCTCGGTATTTTCATCCAATCCGAAAAAATGGAAGGATCGTTCCTGTGACGCTTTTAAGAAACAAGCGTCTCAGTTAAACCAGGTCAGTCTTTAGATTAAAACGTATCTGATGTCCTGGACTTGTTTATTAAGAAGTGTATCTAACACGCTCCAGGGTTTCACAATGAATAATAGTTGATAACAGCACTTACCTGAGAAATTGCATAAGTTTTGTTACAATGTTTTTCGGGTTTTTGATACTGTTCCTATTCACGGCTTCAAGTAATGGAAACTTCTCAGGATACTAGCGCTGCTGTTGAGCGACTTTATGATGTTTATCCCTTTCCACCAGAGCCGTTACTTGATGAGCCGCCTCCAGGATACAACTGGCGTTGGAATTGGTTAGCCGCTTACAACTTTTGTACTGGTCAAAAACCACCCCGGCAAGATATTCGCATTTTGGATGCAGGTTGTGGTACTGGTGTGGGGACGGAGTATTTGGTTCACCTGAATCCTCAAGCATCTGTGGTTGGCATAGATTTGAGTTCCGGTGCTTTGTCTGTGGCAACAGAACGCTGCCGTCGTTCCGGTGCAGCGCGTGTTGAGTTCCATCATTTGAGTTTATATGATGCCGCGCAGCTTGAGGGTGAATTTGAGCTGATTAACTGTGTTGGTGTGTTGCATCATTTGCCTGACCCAATCCGGGGAATTCAGTCATTGGCAGCTAAACTGGCTCCTGGTGGTTTGATGCATATTTTTGTCTATGCTGAGTTGGGTCGCTGGGAAATCCAACTGATGCAAAAGGCGATCGCACTTCTTCAAGGCAACCAACGAGGCGACTATACCGATGGCGTTCAAGTTGGGCGTCAAATATTTGCTTGCTTACCAGAAAACAACAGACTTGTCAAACGTGAAAAAGAGCGTTGGTCGATGGAAAATCATCGCGATGCCAACTTTGCAGATATGTACGTTCATCCCCAGGAAATTGACTACAACATCGACACGGTGTTTGAACTAATTGAGGCTTCGGGGTTAGAATTTATTGGATTTTCTAATCCACGTTCCTGGCAGTTAGAGCGACTTTTAGGGAAGAATTCGGAGTTGATGGAACGGGCAGAAAAATTAAGCGATCGCGAACGTTATCGTTTAATTGAACTATTAGAGCCAGAAGCAGTTACTCATTATGAATTTTTCCTAGGACGCCCTCCTTTAACTAAAGCCGATTGGTCATCGGATGAGGCACTTTTGGCAGCAATTCCTGAGCGAAGTCCTTGTATGGACGGATGGCCGAGTAAGTCCTTATTTAACTTCGATTATCAGATTATTAAGTTGTCAGAAAAAGAGTTTGAATTTTTGCAGGCTTGTGACGAGAATTCTACCCCTTCAAACCTCCCTCATAAAGGGAAGGCAAGAACGGTAGGGGAGATTTTGGCAGGTGTAGGGCTGGGGTTGGAGGAAATGCGATCGCTTCTTCATCAACAACTAATTATGCTGACGCCTGGAAATTAAACACTATTCAGGTAATTCGCCAAATTGTTGACGATAACGAGCGAGAGTTGCTTCCATTTCGGCTAGTTGTTGTTGAGCTTGCTCGGCGCGTTCCTCTGCTTGTTGTCGTGCCTGGGTTTCCTGATATAGTGCTTGCGCTAACTCATCGGGAATCAACAATTTTTCACCAGAATCTTCTCGATAAAAACCGATTAGTTTTCCTTCTACAACTAACCGCAGTTGTAGAGGTTCGCTACGGCTATCTGTAATGGGTTCATAGGTTTCCCCTCGCAAGCGATAGCCTTGTAATTTTTCTTCAATCCATTCTCCCTTGGGGTCAAATAGCCAGTATTCTAGTACTCCTAATTGCTCGTACAAAGTTTTCTTAAAAGTCTTATCTTGGTCTTGAGTTCCTTTAGAAGTCAGTTCAAAGATTACGACTGGAACTTGACCTTCTTCCCAAGTTTTGTAGTTGTCTCTGCCACCTGGTTCGACATCAAAAATTACCATGACATCTGGGGCAATTCTTAATCTAGGGAAACCTTGAGCATAGTAGAGAAATTGGTCTGCTAGAACTGTTGCTTGGCGACCTGTGAGGTATTGTTTAAGGACTTCTAAAGTTGTTAGGAGTGCGTAGAGATGATCATAGGTTTCTGCCACGGGTTCACCATCAGAACTAGGGTAAACGATTGGGATGGTTGGGGTTGTGGAGGAAGTGCCTGTCATTGGTTACACCGAGTCAGCGTTATGCCTTTATTTTAAGAAGCAATTATTGGTTGTTTCGTGAAACTTGGAAGATCCCCCTAAATCTCCTCATCCTCACGCTTTGCTCCGGTCGCTCCGGCTTAATAAGGGGGACTTTGATTTTAATTTTCCCTCCTTATTAAGGGGGGCTAGGGGGGATCTCCAGGTTTAAACGCAGTAAAAAGTAGTTTGAAGACACCCCCTAGGGGGGATCTCCATATTGACGGAAAAATCTGTAAAAGCATTACTGATCTTAGTTTTTGCTTCAGATGACACTAAAATTTAGAAAAAACTACATCTAAACTGCATAACTGGCAAGAGGCTCAGAGATATATAGTCAGTAGCAGTAGATAAGTTGCTTCCCCATCTGCCCCCTGATTAGTCATGCGTTACCGACGAATTGGACTTACGGCTTTTGTCACCTTCTTGGCAACCATTCTGAGTGTCGATTTGGGGTTGCCTGTTTTAAATCGGTACTTCAGCCACAATTCTCAGGTGTTGGCGCAAAGTTCAGATGCGCGGAAAGCCGAAGCTGACAGACTTTTTAATCAAGGTATTCAGCAGTTTCAGACCAGTCAACTTGAGGCAGCATTACAGTCTTGGCAACAGGCATTGATTATCTATCGAGAAATCAAAAACCGTTTGGGTGAGGGTACATCTCTGGGGAATCTGGGAATTGCTTACCATTCTCTAGGAGATTACGCCAAAGCGATTGAGTACCACCAGCAGAGTTTAGCCATCTCACGAGAAATCAAAGACCGTCAGGTTGAGGGCGCATCTCTGGGGAATCTGGGAGTTGCTTACGATGCTCTGGGAGATTACGCCAAAGCGATTGAGTACCACCAGCAACGTTTAACCATTGCACGAGAAATCAAAGACCGTTTGGGTGAGGGACAATCTCTGGGGAATCTGGGAATTGCTTACAAATCTCTAGGAGATTACGCCAAAGCGATTGAGTACTACCAGCAGAGTTTAGCCATTGCTAAGGGTATTGGCGATAGGATCGGGGAGGGAAATAATCTGAACAATCTAGGAAATGCTCTTTTCAAAACAGGCAACCTCACCCAAGCAGAAAAACTCCTCCGTACT
>CADCTM010000353.1 GCA_902805485.1 uncultured Coleofasciculus sp.
CTATTGTTGATTGGTTTTTTGCAGGATGAGTTGGAAATTCCTTCCGCGTCGATTGACCTAGCGGTGCGTCATCATCCCGATACCCCAAATCTGTTGCCGATGATTCTTTGGCAATACGGATTGATCACGTTGAAGCAGTTAGACCGAATCTTTGATTGGTTGGAAACGGCTTGACACTCCCCTGGCTCTCATCCGAGGGGATTCTTTAGAAGATTTCTGCCCTACTAAGCTTTGAGCAAAAGCTTCTATATTGAATAGTTCCAATTGCTGATTCAGATTCCTACCCTTGAGCCGTTTGCCACTAATGGCGGAATCACACCTGAACGGCCCACATTCCGTATCCTGATTCACTCAGGCAAATACATAGCCGAACTCTCATTCGGTCGAACATGCAGATAGCGCTCGGTCGTTCCAATCCTGGAGTGACCCAAGGTGCGCTGAGTCAAATGGAGCGGAGCGCCGCGATCTAAACTGTGGGAGGCGTGGGCATGTCTAAGCCAGTGAGGGCTAACATTTCCCTGGATACCGACTCGTTTCGCTGCTGCCTTAACAATCCGAAAAACCCTGGTGCGGTCGAGCGGTCTACCATGTTTTGAGCGAAACACCGGGTCGTCAACACAGGCATCTCCTCGATGAACTTGCAGTTGTGTCCAGAGAGTCACTGGCAGTAGGATAGTGCGAGTCTTTCCCCCTTTACCAAAAACAGTAATCTGCCCCGTCTCTCCTCTTGGCACCGTGTCCTTCCAACAAAGCTGACAAAGTTCGCTAACTCGCAAGCCAGCTAGGTAGAGAAGGCGCAGAATCAGAAAATTCCGCTCATTTGTCTCCTTATCAATCATTGCCGCCACTTCCGCCTCCGTCAAAATTCGTTCAGTGAGGGCATCCTTCCCTTTAGGCGATCGCATCAACACACCGAGATTGACATCTAATACCCCAGTGTTAGAGGCAAACTTGAGGAAAGATTTGACCGCTGCGATCGCAATTCGCTGGCTATTGGGAGCCATGCCTTCAAGCGTCTTCTGCCACCCCTGCATATCTGCCAAAGTGACCAAGTGGAGCGGCTTATTGACGTAACTCAAAAAGCGATGAGTATAACGGCGGTAGACATCAATAGTGCGAGGCGATCGCCCAAACAGCCACATCTCGACCAACTGAGCAACAGCATCAGTGGCTAATAACGCATTAGTTTCATTGGGGGAAAGCGCTCCCATCAAGTACCAGGTGCGTGGGTTTCCCAATTATACCAGGGGTGTTTCCCCCCGGTCGCTATCACAACATAACTGTTGGCTTATGTTGCCTTGAAGAAAAAAATCTGGTGCGCTGATGTCAAGTGAGGTCAGCGCCCTTTCCTCAACTTGTCACGAATGAGTAAAACCCGCCGTGCCATGTTTTTTTTCGGCGGGCGTAAATCATAGAAACTGCGTCACGCTCTAGGTGACAAGGAGAAGTTTAGCATTGAAAGCAATTAAATGCCACCATTTAATTGCTACCATTATAAAAAGCGATTAGGGTGGTGTGAGTTTATGCCAAGGGTTGGTCAGACTGTAAAGTTGAATGAGCAGCTGTTCAGGAGTGAGGGATGGTCTTTAGTTACACAGACACAAGCCATCAAGTCAGTGCTTAAGATTGTCAATGCTGAAAGTGAAGATTACCCAGCTCTGTACATCCTTATAGATAAAGAAGAGACTATTGCTGCGAATCGGCTAAAGGAGGTTTGGGCCGGGTGGGCAAGGGTTCCCGTTAATGGTTCCCTGTTTGTGTGTCTCTACAGCGGGTTCCTTTTAGATCTAAAGAGTTAGATCTAAAAGGAACCCGCTGTAGCTAGTGCCTTGGGCGGGTCTCACTAAGGGCATCTACATCACATTAGGTCTAGTCAGGTGGTTCTGTGCCCTCAAAGTCGCTTAGACGGAGGTCGGTTATTGCCTCAACTTCCTTAATTGCGGAATCTCGTAGCAACACGGCAAACGTGACACCGAGCTGGTCTGAGGCGGCTTTGAAAAATAGCCACTCAGCATAGGTTAATCTCACACTAATTCCCTTGCGGGGTTCTTTGGCTTTGAGGCGTCGTTGTTTCCCTCTCGTGCTGGTTGGTCGGTCACGGTCTGAGCGGTCGGCAGTTTCTTGGTCGTTTGGTCTATCGCTGGTCATTCATTGCTATCAGTCATCTCAAAGCCCATTGTCTCGCGTGTGATGTGATACGCCAAAGAAAAACCTCTCGCTGCGGCAACTATAGGGTTCAGGAGCGTAGTTTTTCTTAAAATGATCGCGTCTTAGAAGACTGATGGATAAAGAGAGAATCCAAAACTACGGAGCGAATTAAGCGCCTAGTCGTTTGAGCAATGAATGGTGTGTGCTTTCTGCCCAAACTGACCCACTGAATTAACTCTTCTCAACAAATCCAGCCTTGTTTAGTAGCTACTTTACCTACTTTGGAAGGACTACAGCCGAGTCTGAGGTAGTATGAGGTTGTAGATTCGTTCGTCAGTTGCTAAAACCCCCAAAACTCCGTGACGCCTGCCCTAATCCCAATTAGCTACTGGAGCAATCGGCTCAATGACGCCAGCAATTACTTGTTGCCTTCCGACTTCATCCGGTGCTTAGTATTCAGGAGGCAACCAACGAATCAAACCGTTCCGTTCTCATCGCAGACCTCTAGAATGAAAATTTTCGTCGGACTTGGGTCGAAAAGCGCGATCACCAAATGAAAATGTATGCGCTCACCTTGTCTTGGGGAAAACTGCCTGACCACGTTAACCTGTAGTTATCAATTGAGTCGGCTGGGAAACGCCTTAAACAGCGATAACTCAAAACTTATCTATTGCCCAAATCCGAGAGCGGCTCAAAGCTGCACGTCCTCCCAAGGAATCACCCCAAACGCTAAAGCAGAAGATGCAAGATATTGCCCAGCGTTTTCAAAAAGCAAAAGCCTGGGATGAACCGAAAAAACAGAAAAGATTAGAAAAGTTGT
>CADCTM010000354.1:0-1205 GCA_902805485.1 uncultured Coleofasciculus sp.
ACGATAGCGAGAACTGTCCTCAGCTAAGTAGCTACGCGCCTCGCCTAATAAGTAATAAGCTGCATCATCCGCACCATATTCGTAGTCTGTCCAAAATACTTCGGAATAAGACGCCAGACCTTCCTTAATCCAAGCATGAGACCAGTGTTTAATCACAACTAAATCGCCAAACCATTGATGGGCGAGTTCGTGTGCTACTAAGCTTTCGGTACGTTGATTATCAAGCGCTGCCCGTTCATCTAATAAGCAACGATCAGTTAATAAAGTGGTAGAAGTATTTTCCATTCCCCCAAAGATAAAGTCATCAACGCAAACTTGGGCGTATTTAGGAAATGGGTAAGGATAGCCAAATTTTTCGCTGAAAAATTCAATCATCCGAGGTGTTTTGCCCATGCTGCGACGGGCATCTTCCTCATAACCTTTTTCTACATAATAGGTGACAGGTTTGCCTTGCCATTCATCGCGAATTTCGGCAAAGTCACCGACAGCTAAAGTCATTAAATAAGTGGGATGGACTTGCTGTTGCAACCAGTGGTAAATTTTGTTGTCGCCATCTTCTTCTGTGGCAATAAGTTCACCGTTAGAAATGGCAATGTAGGGTTTGGGAACTTTAACCCGAATTTCTGAGGTTGCGAGCTGCCCTGGATAATCGAAACAAGGGAACCAGAAGCGCGAGTCTTCATCCTCGCCTTGCGTCCAGACTTGGGTCGGTTTGTTGGGATAATCTTGGTTGGGGACGATGAAATAAAGACCGCGTTGGGGTTTTTCGACTTTATAGGCGATCGCTATTTTAATCGCTTTCCCGGCTTGGGTTGACTTTTGTAGTTGAATATGCAGTTGCTCGCCGTCGTAGTCAAAGGGTTGGGGCACCTGATCAACTTGCACTGATGCGATATTTAAATTAACCGCATCCAGTGTTATCTGATTAATACCATTACACACAGGCATAACAGTAATCGTGCAAGTGCCACTGAAACTTTGATGAGGAATATCAAGGATTAAATCTAGAAAAATATGCTCGACTTGTCCAGGGCGGTCAGGGTTATAGTGGGGTCTAGCACCGGGCAATTCAAAAGACTTGTGAGCGTTCTTTTCGGTATCAAAATAAGATTGCGACATTCGTGAACCTGTAAAATTAAGCAGTCTAAAGGGTTGGATGAGGTGGAGTTGTCCCAAACCCAAGGGTTGAGAGTATGATTTCTTTC
>CADCTM010000354.1:1215-1754 GCA_902805485.1 uncultured Coleofasciculus sp.
TTGGGTAGAAAGGCGCTACCCCGACGGCAAATTTCCTTGCACAATCAGCAAATCCTGTGATTGAAGCAGGTAAGCGATCGCAATTTATCTGCCTCAATCTGCGCTCAATACAGTTCTAAACTTAAACTAAATTCAGGTAACACTTGCTCGCCAGATAACTCAGTCGGAAGATTTCTTATTTCAACTTGTTGCTGTTGTCGATAAATTTCTACCTGCTGCTGTTGGGGATTAATCAACCAACCCAGTTGCACCCCAGCATCCAGATATTCCTGCATTTTCGTTTGCATCGTTGTTAAATCATCTGTTGCTGACCTTAACTCAATGACAAAATCTGGTGCAATTGGGGGAAACTTGCGTCGTTGATCAGGAGTAAGTGCTTCCCATCGTTCCCGTCGAATCCAAGCTGCATCAGGAGAACGGTCAGCACCATTGGGTAATTTAAAGATTGTAGACGAACTGAAGGTGTAACCGAGCCGAGTTTTTCGATTCCAAATCCCCAAATCGATAATCAGTTCCGCTTCTCGATTGCCACTTTCTCC
>CADCTM010000354.1:1764-2956 GCA_902805485.1 uncultured Coleofasciculus sp.
AAACCACTGGGGATTGCCACGACATAATAATTCATTTGTTATTTCAACAACGTCTTACTCCGTTCTTGTTGCCAGTTTGAGACAATAAAGCTAATTACTCAAAGATAATGTAAGAAAAGCCTTTCTTTATGACCACTACTGCAAATACTGCTCCTACATTAACCTCTCAGCTTGTCAATAGACTCCTTGCTATTAAGCCTTTGGCTAACTTGGCAAAGCATCAAGCGCGTAGCATGATGATTAAACGTGCCGAGAAGATTGGAGTACCCTGGAGGAAACGGGTTGAGGAGTTGCGGACTCGTGATTGGGATAGTGAGTTAGCTGAGGTACAAGATCCTCAGTTAAGTTATCCAGAGTATTATGTGCGATCGTTCCATGCCTATGAAAAGGGTAATCTTAGCTGGGATGCTGCGTTAGAAGTAGAAGTTGCCTCTTATGCCGTCCATGCGAGAATTTGGGAGGGTGCAGGGGCGCAAGGAGACTCCAAACTAAGACAAAGCTACCACGATATTGTAAAAGAGCAAATAAAAATTCAACCGCAAGACATTTTAGATTTGGGTTGTAGTGT
Source organism: uncultured Coleofasciculus sp. (assembly GCA_902805485.1). Lineage (GTDB taxonomy): Bacteria > Cyanobacteriota > Cyanobacteriia > Cyanobacteriales > Coleofasciculaceae > CADCTM01. Next base: position 2,333 of record CADCTM010000354.1, read on the forward strand.
AGGGATGAGTACGTTTGCTCTACAATCCGTTTATCCTGATGCAAACTTGACTGGTGTGGATTTGTCGCCGTATTTTTTGACAGTGGCACAATACAATTCTCAGCAACGAAATGTCAGGATGAATTGGAAGAATGCGGCGGCAGAAGCGACAGGTTTACCGGATGCTTCGTTTGATTTAGTGTCAGCTTGCTTGATATTTCATGAATTACCTCAATCAGCGACAAAGCAAATTTTATGTGAGGCAAGGCGCTTACTACGTCCCGGTGGTTATCTAACGATTATGGATATGAATCCAAAGTCTGAGATTTACGCGAAGATGCCACCTTACATTTTGACATTACTCAAGAGTACTGAGCCTTATCTGGATGATTATTTTGCTTTGGATATTGAACAAGCCATCGTTGATGCTGGTTTTCATGCACCAGTGATTACAGCCAATACTCGGCGACATCGTACAATTGTGGCACAGATGAAAGTGTTGAGTTGAAGATTTTGTTATAGATTTTTGTTTCAAACCAAATCTATTTCCTACAATTGAATTAGCTAATGATCAGGGCTAGTTTTTGCCTAACTGCCCTGATGTGATGAAATCTTAATGGATTTGATAGTTTTATTGACTAGCGA
>CADCTM010000355.1 GCA_902805485.1 uncultured Coleofasciculus sp.
ACAGCTACCTACATAACGTAGAACAACTGAATTATCTTTTGAAGCTTCCTTAACCTCTAGTTCAAATAATCTATCGCATAAATTCACCTGTGTTTTCTTCCCAGACTTCGTAACTTTCTCCCAGCAAATTTCTTCACTATCCTTAACCTTCTCCACCCAATCTTGCCACTGTTGAGTAGAAGTTTCTTCAGCTGCAGCAACCGTAATCCAATACTCCGCCTTTTCCAAAACCTGAGTCGCCGCCGGAGCCTTTAAATCAACTTCCTCAACCCGATATACTGGAATATCTTGGGGAAGTTTTGCCGCTAACTGTTCCTTGAATGTTTCCACATCCATCACTTGAGTCAGCTCAAAATCCACAATCTCACCGCTGCTAGTCGCGCCCAAAGGTAAGGCATTAGCAATCATAATCCGGGGACTAGGACTAAACCCATTCGTATAGGCAATAGGCAGTGATGCCCGTCTTACCACACGATCATACAAGCGGACCAAATCCAAATGACTCACCAACGCCATATCCCCCAGTTTGCCAAACCAAACTCGTAAGCGTTGAACTTTTTCAGGATTTGGCTTAAATTCACCACTAAAGGCAGGAATTGGAGGTGCTTCAATCACAATATTGTGACCAAAATCAGTGCCACAAATACCACAATGAGAGCAACCTTCAAACGAGCAATCTGGTACGGTTGCCGCTTCTAAGGCACGTTGTAAGTCAGCAATTAGCCAATCTTTATCAATGCCTGTATCAATATGATCCCAAGGAAGTGGGGCATTAACTGAGTGCAAAGAAGGCTGTTTTTCAACAATATTTTCTTCTAAATCAGCCCCGACAAAAACATTCCATTCGCCGCTTTCGACTTGGCGATATTTCCAAGTTAAACCCGATTCGGCGATCGCGTTTTCCCATGCGCCATACGCCTTATCCAAATTATCAAACCACGAATCCATTCCCGCGCCAAGTTCCCATGCCTGACGCACAACGCCCGACAACCGCCTGTCACCGCGCCCTACAAAGTCTTCCATCGCCGAAATTCGGACATCGGTAAAGTTTGCCTTTACCCCCCTCATCCGGCGAAACTCATTACGCAGCAACTCTTGCTTGCGCTTAAACTCAGAAGTCGAAACCGAATGCCATTGAAACGGTGTATGCGGCTTCGGCGTAAAATTAGAAATCGTCAGATTAAAATTAAGCAGCCGTCTCCGATATCCCTGACATTGCTGCTGCAACCAGCGCACCGTCTCAGCAATACCCAGCACATCAACGTCGGTTTCTCCAGGCAAGCCGATCATGAAATAGAGCTTAATCTTATCCCAACCTTGCTCAAACGCCGTCTTCACGCCTCTGAGCAATTCTTCGTTAGTTAAACCCTTATTTACAATATCTCGCATCCGCTGCGTACCAGCTTCCGGGGCAAATGTCAAGCCGCTTCGTCCCGTACCGCCGATGATATTGGCAATATTCTCATCAAATCGATCTACTCGCTGACTGGGCAAGGAAAGAGAAATATTGTCATCCTTGAGGCGATTTTTGATTTCCATCCCCACGGCAGGAAGCGCCAAATAGTCGGAACAACTAAGGGATAAGAGGGAAAATTCGTTATGCCCGGTTGCTCTCATTCCTTGCTCGATCGCTTCTAGCACTCTTTCCGGTTCCACATCCCGCGCTGGGCGAGTCAGCATTCCTGGTTGGCAGAAGCGACAACCACGAGTACAACCGCGTCTAATTTCAATCGTTAAGCGATCGTGTACTGTTTCAACGTATGGAACTAAGCCGATAGAATAAGCTGGGATCGGTGTGGCAACGCGCCGTAGTATCCGTTGTGGCACATCGGTGCGGTTGGGATGAACTGAGCCATCTGCCAACATATCGTAGAATTGCGGGACATATACGCCGGGAATCTGGGCTAAATCTAGCAGTAATGCTTCTTTACTTAACCCTGCTGCCTTGCCTTCTTCCAAAATTAAGCCAATTTCCGGCAGTAATTCTTCCCCATCTCCAAGGGCAATAAAGTCAAAAAAGTCGGCGTAAGGCTCCGGGTTGGATGTTGCCGTTTGTCCACCTGCAAAAATCAGCGGATAGCTACCTGTGGTACGTTCTTTGTAGGTGAGAGGAATTCTTGCTAAGTCCAACATCTCCAGGATGTTAGTCGCCCCTAGTTCGTAGCTGAGGCTAAATCCTAAGATATCAAAATCTGCCAGCGATCGCCTATTTTCGACCGCAAATAGTGGCGTTTGTGTGTCTCGGAGCTGACTCGCTAAATCTGATGCGGGGAGATAAGCGCGATCGCACAACTGCCGGGGTTGGGCATTCAAAATATTGTAGAGGATAATATGCCCCAAGTTAGAAGCGCCAACCTCATATATTTCCGGATAAGTCAGCACCCAGCGCACCGTGGCGGCATCCCAAGGCTTGTGTACCGCCCCCAACTCGTTACCCAGGTAACGCGCTGGACCTAATATATTTTTTGTGAGTAGTTCATCGACGGTGAACGCCATTGCAACCTTCCTTGCTGCTATATGTGCAGCCAACCCTTCAGCACCCATTCATCTTACTGGATGTTCAATTAGGTCGAGCACCGCCTAAGAATTAATCACTCGTTTTCGAGCCGAGAGTAGTAGTAAAGACCAACCCCCCATTGTCGGAACCCAGAGGCTAGGCACTAATCCTAATGTCATTTTCGCTTTGCTCAAGTGTCATGAGGAAAGCATCGCGTGTTTCAAAAATCTCAAACGCCCCATCCAATTTAGTTAACTCAAAAATAATCCCAATTGAGGGCGCCACACAGCAAATGCTAAAGCGCCGCTTCAGGTTTTGAGCCAAACTCAAAGCCGAAACTAACGCCATCAAGCCCGCGCTATCAAGGGATTCTACTCGATACATATCGACTAAAATCGTATTTTCTTGTGAGGCGACAGCCGCTGTGAGCTGTCGTTGAAAATCGTTAGCATTA
>CADCTM010000356.1 GCA_902805485.1 uncultured Coleofasciculus sp.
ATAGGTAACATTATCAAACGTCCTACGCCCATAGGCATCTATCGCCTTAACAACTTCTTCTACTAACTGTTCACGGATATAAGCACCACGTTCGGAGAAAAGAAATTCCAGCGTCTGATTTAACACCTGATTCAGGTCATAATCCGCACTGCTACCAGCATTTCTCAACAAATTTTCCAGACGATTCCAACGAAAATTACCATCTTTAAAGAGTAAATTCTTCAAAGAAGCTCGTAATTGCGGTGAAGGATCAGTTAATAAGCGCTTCGCTACATAAGGATAAGCACGGCTTAACACTTTAAAATTCGGATCGACATTAATTGCAATGCCTTCCAACGTCACCAAGGAACGAATAATCAGCGCAAAGAATGCAGGCACTCGGAAGGGATACTCATACATCAATGACGATAACTTATCCGTGATTACCTTAATATTAATTTCCGCAACCGTTGCGCCCAAAGCATCATTAAAAACATCCGCCAAAGCTGGAATAATCGGCGTTAAATCGGTATCTGGCGTCAAAAACTCCAGCTTCACATAATCATTTGCCAAACCAGGAAAGTCACGGTTCACCAAATGCACAACTGCCTCAATCAAACCATAGCGCTGCTCTGGCTTAACCTCGCTCATCATGCCAAAATCAATATAGGCAAGCTTTCCTTCCGGAGTTGCCAACAAATTGCCTGGATGAGGGTCAGCATGGAAAAAGCCATGTTCCAATAACTGGCGCAACGAACACTGAACCCCCACATCAATTAAGTGCCTTGCATCAATGCCTTGCTCCTTAATCGCTTCCATGTTTGTCAGCTTTGTGCCATTAATCCACTCCATTGTAAGGACACGCCGCCCTGTATATTCCCAATAAATTCGGGGAACATAAATATCCGGGAGATGACCGTAAAGTTCAGCGAAACGCTCTGAATTATGCCCTTCCTGGTTGTAGTCCATCTCTTCAAAGATGCGGGCACCAAATTCATCCATGATCGCAACCAAGTCACTCCGCACCTGCTTGATGTTGTTTTGCGCCCATTGTGCAAGGCGTCGCAGGATGTAAATATCTAGAGTAATCAGTCGTGCCAGTCCAGGTCTTTGGACTTTTACGGCAACAGTTTCCCCAGTTTTGAGCTTGCCTTTGTAAACTTGTCCTAACGAGGCGGCAGCGACAGGTTGTGCCGTAAGTTCGGCGTAAATTTCCGTAGGGCGATCGCCTAATTCTTCTTCTATAAATTGATAAGCGACTTCATTCGGAAACGGTGGCAGTTGATCTTGCAGCATCGCCAACTCTTCTAAGAAAATTGGCGGTACTAAATCGGGTCGTGTTGAAAGTGCCTGTCCTACCTTAATGTATGCCGGTCCCAAATTCGTTAATATTGTCCGCAGTTGAATCGCCCGACGTCGTTGATTTACATCACTTCGACCCCAAGTGCGATCCCACCACAACCCGAAGGCAAAGGAGAACGACGGTAATGTAATACTTAAGATTCGCCCCAAGACCTTTAGTGGTGCATTCTGATATTGAGCTGAAATTGCCACAGGATCGTAGCGCGGCGCTTCTACTTGGGCAGCAAGCCTTGCAAGTGAAGCTTCTGATCGCACTCGTGTTGAGCTGAATGCCTCGTCAACGATTATCGGTTCGACCGGGACTTGCACTACAGTTGAGTCTATTTCGTGGGAGGCTGGGGAAACTGTTTTAAGATTCATATTTATTAGGGACCGACAGGAGCGACTCTGTAAAGTATTGTAACAACAATGATTGAACTCACTACAAAACTCAATTCATCTCAGTGGGAGTGGCTTAGTTGCCTGAAATTGCCTTATGGGAACAGATTACCTTCGACACTACATTTAAACTTAATTTGATCACAGCGATTAGCCAGGGATGCTCAACTGCCAGTATCCGCAACGTTATGCTTTTATAAATATTTACTCTTAATCGTATTGAAGACCTCTTCCCTCTAGGGGAATTTTGCTACTGGTATCAATTTAGAATTTTTCATCGCTATTAGGAGGTTAGGAAATCTCCAAAACGCTGAGGGGAAACCGAACTCCGGCTCGTTAAAAATTACAAATTAGAAATTTTCAGAACGTTATGCTGCTTTCTTTACGAATTCACAACTTTGCTTTGGTTGACCAATTGGAACTGGAGTTTGGTGCGGGATTAAATGTCTTGACTGGCGAAACGGGAGCTGGGAAATCGATTATTCTAGATGCGATCGACATTGTTTTGGGTGGGAAAGTCAGCAGTCGGCTGATTCGCACAGGCACAGAACGCGCTTTGATTGAAGCGACATTCCGCGCGGATGGCTCATTGCTGGCGTGGTTAAGCGAGCAGGAAATTGACTTGCTTGACGAAGCGGATCTAGTTTGTAGTCGGGAGATTTCGCTCAATCAAGGCAGCTTGCGGACGCGATCGCGTGTGAATGGGGTTTTAGTAAATCGCCAACTCATGGAACGACTACGCGATCGCTTAGTGGAAATTACGGCTCAAGGTCAAACCGCAAAGCTGATGGCACCATCCCTCCAGCGCGGACTCCTCGACCTCTACGGCGCTACCCCTCTACTCCAGCAGCGAGACATCGTGGCATCTGCCTATCTTGCCAGCCAGGAAGCCGCCAAAGCACTCTTAGAACGGCGACAGTCGGAACAACAACGCCTGCAACGCCTTGATTGGCTAGAGTATCAAACCCAAGAACTGAGTGTCGCTAATCTCACAAACGCTGACGAACTAGAACAACTCGAACAAGAATCCCAGCGTCTGAGTCACGTCGTAGACCTCCAACAGCAGAGTTACAAAGTTTATCAAGCACTTTACCAAAATGACAGCGCCCAAGCTTGTGCCGACTTATTAGCCGATGCCGAAACAACGTTAACGGATATGGTGCAATATGACAATCGGCTGCAACCCTTGCTGGAACTTGTGAGTGTGGCGTTGACACAAGTGGTGGAAGCCAGCCATCAAATTAATGCCTACGGAGATGGACTGGAAACTGATCCAGAACGGCTTCAAGAAGTGGAAGACCGGATACGGGCATTAAAACAAATTTGTCGCAAATATGGACCCACGTTAGCAGAAGCGATCGCTCATTTTGAAAAACTCACCACAGAACTTGCCGAACTCAGCAGCGAAGGTCAATCCCTAGAAGAACTGGAAAAAACTTACTTTCACGCTCAAGAAACCTTAAGTCAAGCTTGTACGAAACTCACCCTGCTTCGCCGCGCCGCCGCCGAAGACTTGGAAAAACGCCTGATCGCCCAACTGAAGCCTCTGGCGATGGAAAAAGTGCAGTTTCAAGTTGCACTCACCCCAATTGCCGCCACCGCTTCTGGCGCCGACCAAGTGACATTCTACTTTAGTCCCAATCCCGGAGAACCGCTGCAACCGCTTTCTGCCACGGCATCAGGTGGAGAAATGAGCCGCTTTTTGCTGGCTTTAAAAGCTTGTTTTTCTACCACAACAGAAGCTTGGGGAACCTTAATTTTTGATGAAATTGACGTGGGAGTTTCCGGTCGTGTGGCACAAGCGATCGCTGAACGCCTCCATCAACTTAGTACACAAAGCCAAGTGCTGTGCGTCACGCACCAACCGTTAATTGCGGCAATGGCAGACCGCCACTTCCGCGTCGATAAGCAGGTGATCGACCAACCGCTTTTAGTCTCCCCAGAAACACAACGAGCTAATAAAGGCAAAAGTAAAGTTATGGATTCCTCATGCCTGGAGTCCGCAGTGCCTGAACTGCGTACGGTTGTTCGTGTTAGCCTCCTTGACAATCACTCCCATCGCCGCGAGGAAATCGCCCAACTCGCAGGGGGACAATCTGCTCAAGAAGCCATGACATTTGCTGAATCCCTACTGACAAAAGCCCGTGACTGGCGTCAAAATTGAAGTGAACCGCACCGCACTCGCGGCATATATCTACCCTGTAATACATTTTTATCCAAACTGTATGCTGTATTATGGACTTTTTTAACCCCCGATTAAGAGTAATAGTCTAGAATTGGCTCACTAGGCACAATAAATTTTAGTGGTAAATCTATAAAATACTTTTATACTGTGCCAGACATTGTTCTCTGCCCCCAAAAAGAGATATGACAGCTGCATCTTCCCGTTGGTCTGCTAATGCTGACACCTCTAGCGTTACTATTGATATTTCTCCTACTGCTGAAGACCAGACCGTGCAAGAAAAACAGCAACCAAGTGCTGGTGCATTAGCAACCACCAAGGGAACGTTTTCTACGTTTCTAGCTCCTTTAAACCCCGACAATTTTAAACAAGTTGCCAAGGATGTTGAGACGAAGCTTCATGTCGTCAATCAAACTTTGTCGATGCTGGACAATATGCTCGACAGCCAAGGGTTTGATGCAATCTTAGACGAGATGTTACGCTCGATCACAATCAAGACAGGAGAACTCCTTGGGGCAGATACAACGACGATCTTTTTAAAAGATGAAGACAGAAATCAACTCTGGTCTATTGTTGCACAAGACAAGAAGGGTGGCTCTAGAGAAATTCGGATTCCAGCCGATCATGGCAGTATAGCTGCTGAGGTGGCGACAACCAAGCAAGTGATTAATATCCCTTACGATTTATTTGACGATCCGCGTTCAGCGGGATCAAAGAAAACGTACAAAGAAACAGGATACCGCACCTATACGATGCTGTCTTTGCCTTTGTTGAATGAACAGGGAGATTTAGTTGCAGTCGTCCAACTCCTGAACAAATTAAAAGATTCTCCTAATCCAGACGCCCCTCTTGACGAACGAATTGCTCTAAATGGCTTTTCTGAAAAAGATGAACGAGATTTTGAAGATTTTGCCCCTTCAATTCGCATCATTCTAGAGTCCTCTCAATCATTACGGCGAGCTACCCAAAAACAGCAAGCGGCTCAAGCTTTAATTGCGGCAACAAATTCTCTCAGCAAAAGCAGCTTGGATCTTGAAGAAACCCTCGCCAAGGTGATGGACGAAGCCAAGAAACTGATGAATGCTGATCGTAGTACCCTATGGCTGATTGACAACGACCGTAATGATTTGTGGACAAAACTACCGATTAACGGCACGTTAACAGAAATGCGCCTGCCAATCGATATGAACTCATATGCTGGGAAAGTTGCGGTAACAGGTACTCCTGTAAATATTGGGTTCGATTTGTACCAAGATCCCAACTCAGACAGGTCCAAAGAAACCGATCAAACGACGGAGTATCGGACTTGTAGTTTATTGTGTATGCCAGTATTTAACGCCGATGGCGAATTGATTGGTGTTACGCAATTAGTTAATAAGCAAAAACAAGGTGAATTCTCTGGGTACGATCCAGAGACTTGGCCAGAAGCACCAGAGCGCTGGAGAGCGAGTTTTAATCGCACCGATCAAGAGTTCATGGAGGCGTTTAATATTCAAGCAGGTGTCGCCCTGCAAAATGCGAAATTGTTTGCAACGGTGAAACAACAAGAGCAAATGCAGCGCGATATCTTACGCAGTCTCTCGGATGGGGTAATTTCGACCGATAAAGAAGGCAAAATTATCGCCGTTAATGAGAGTGCAAGAGAATTACTGGGTTTGGATAACAGCGTACGTCTAGAAGGGGAATTGATTAGTAAAATAATTGAAATTGAGGATAAAGAAAAGCGAGAAGGCAATAAATTTGCCCAGTGGTTTGATAATGCGATCGCCCTAAAAGATGCAAAGTCACGCCAGCAATATTATCCAGATCAAACCCTACTATCAAAAGGAACCGAGCAACAACGTAGCGTTAATTTATCGGTTAATACAATTGCTGATGCTGCCGATAATACTAAAGTCCGTGGCGCATTGGTCGTCATGGAAGATATTAGTGATGAAAAGCGGCTCAAGAGTACAATGTATCGCTACATGACTCAGGAATTGGCAGAGGAATTACTGAAACTGGATGATGCCAAGTTAGGAGGCGATCGCAAAGATGTTTCAATTCTCTTCTCTGATATTCGCAGCTACACTGCCTTGACGGAAAGCTTACAAGCCGAAGAAGTAGTTGGGATGCTCAATGAATATTTTGAGTCAATGGTTGAGGCAATCTTTAAACACAAAGGTACTCTCGATAAGTACATTGGCGATGCGATCATGGCAGTCTTTGGTTCACCCTTACCCCTGAAAGATCATGCCTGGAGAGCTGTTCAAACATCTTTAGAAATGCGTCACCGCTTGGAAGATTTTAATGCGCGTCGGGTTTCCAACAATAAAGTCCCGATCTACATCGGCATTGGCATCAATTCTGATAGCGTGATTAGCGGCAATATTGGATCAAGTAAACGGATGGAGTTTACGGCAATTGGAGACGGTGTAAACTTGGGTTCTCGTTTAGAAGGTGCCACTAAGATATACGGCTGTGACATTATCATCAGCGAACATACCTACAAACCATGTGCTAACCAGATCTGCGTACGTGAACTTGACAAAGTTAGGGTTAAGGGTAAAAATCAGCCAATATCTATATATGAACTGATTGGGCTAGATTCCGAGCCAATTTCTGAACAAAAGCAACGAGTGATTGAGCATTATCATAAAGGACGCGAACTTTATTTGAATCGTGACTTTGCGATCGCAATTGGTGAGTTTGCCCAAGTTCTGAAATTCGACCCCAACGATAAGCCAGCAGATATGCACTTAGCGCGTTGTCAGCATTGGCTTAAGACAACACCTCCGGATAATTGGGATGGCGCTTGGACGTTGACAGAGAAGTAAAATTAATCCACTTGGCGGGTGAACAGTGAACCCAAAACTTGATTCACTGTTCACCATCTAGAAAAAAGCTGTCAGTTAAGAGCCAACCGACTTAAGATTTCGCGCCCATCGCAATTACGCCACTACGCATAAAATTAATCCGTTGCTCAAAATCTAGTTGCTTGATTGAATTAACAAAGTCGTGGGTTTCAGAAGGCAATTCATAGTCATCCGGGACTTGAATAACAGTACCTTTTTCCATAGCCTGAGCCAAGCGCAGCCAGATATCTAACTTAGCACTGGAACTCAAAGAGCTGTAGGAGCGGCTAATATCAGTATCAGCACCGCTTGCGATATCTCGTTGTGCCTGTAGCTGCTCTTGGGGTGATAAGGCTTCGATTTGATGAAATAACGCTTCCGCTGTTTCTTGTGCTGAGGTTGCATTCGCTGGCGCTAGTTGGTCTTTAATATCCTTATAGCCAAACCAAAGCAAACCCAGTTGAGTATCGACATCAAATCCCTCAAAAGCTTCTATCGCTTTTTTGGTAACGTCATCTGTTGCAAATGTCATATTAAATCTCCGAACAATTTCAAGTTTTTGAAAGGCTCATTTCTGAGCGATTGAGGTGGATTTATTGAATCCTGTTACAAACTTTAATAAATTGCTCAGTGGGATTAACCTGACTACAGACAGATCTCACAATCACCGCTTAAGACAGATGAAAGCTTACGAGCTGGTCTAATTTTAGTTATAAAAATACATAGTTTTAGTTAATAATTTCATCATCCAGAGACGTGCGGATAAAAAACATACAGCCATTCACAGTATGGGGATTATGAATCGTACCAGGAGCAGAACGAATGTAATCACCCGTGCCGTAGACTTCGCCATTAACGACCAAATCACCTTCCAGCATAAAAATCTCCTCAGCGCCGACGTGGCGGTGGCATGGGTAGTAGACACCCGCTTGGGCACGAAGCAGACAGACAATTTCCCGTCTAACAGGATCTTCGTATAGTTTAGCGATCGCTACTCCTGGCACTGGATGAGGTTGCCAACGGACATCCGCCGGTCTCACCGTAAAAAGCGGTAAGTGAGTTCCCATCGCTGGATAAGTTATCGACTGATGGCTATCAGCCACCGTCTCATCAGCAATCCGCTCAAATAGCCGCGCCTTCAAATTCGTCGCCATTGTCCGCTCAGGAAGACTGTAAGGCATCATCGCAAGCGTTTCAGCCAGCTCGTCTAAGTGTGCCTCAGACTCTGGAAACTGGGCAATATAGTCCTCAAGCAAACGGCGCTCTTTTGCATCTAAAACATCGAGAACGTATAGGGGTGCAAGTTCACAAAATTCTTCGTAGTTCATCCCTCTAGCCTTCTTCCTGGGTCTAATTAGTCTGGCTGTAGAGAAGCTAAAGCCTCCCGCAACTTGCATAATCCCAAACGAATTCGGGTTTTTATGGTGCCCAGAGATTTACCCGTTTGAGCAGCAATTTCGACATGAGTAAGTCCTTTGTAATACGCTAACTCAAGAACCTGCTTTTGCTCTTGAGGCAACTTGCTTAAAGCCGCTAAGACATAAGCGCGGCGCTCAGAAATTAGCAAGTCTTCCTCTGGATTACACAAAGGTGGAGATTGCACAACAGCAATATTCACCGAGGCAGTTGCTGCCTTTGCGAGGCGTTGTAAGGCACGTAGTCGATCTAGTGCCCGACTTCGGGTAAGCATAAACAACCAAGCATCAACTCGCCCTCGTTTGGCATCATAACGCCCAGCAGTTCGCCAGACTTGGCTAAAAACATCCAAAACAACTTCCTCAGCTTCTTCAACCGACTCTAAAAGCTTGAATGCGAGGGAGTAGAGTACCCTAGCGTAACGGTCATATAGTTCAGATAAAGCGGATTGATCGAGCTTTGCGATCCTCTCCATGAGAAGAATGTCATCAATGGCTGGCTGGGTTGTCATTCAGATAACGACATCCTCTGGACAGTGTAGTTAACTGCTGATGTCTCTAGCATCAGTCTTTCAGTATAGGCGATCGCACTATCGTCTAAGTTGTTCAAAATCACTGTCAGCCCGTTCCCATTAAAAATTACTTCTTCTTCACAGATCCAAGTCCTCTTTATCAGCGTATACAACTTTAGATTGCTGATTAACTAACGAAAAACCATCCACAGGAAGAACGAGAAACTTATGACTATACCTCCACATCACTCAAAAACAGTTTCACGTCGCGGAGTTTTAGTCAGTGGAGCCTTTGCTGGTGTCGCGGCAGCATTGGGAATTCCCGCGCTTGCCACTCGTGCAACCGCTACCCTAACTAATAATAAAAAAAACGACATCAAAATCCTCAACAATGCCCTCTATTACGAACACCAAGCGATTTGGGCTTATAGCTTTGCTGCCCCAAAGCTCACAAATACGGATGTCGGTAAAGCCGTCTTAGCGCTGGCACTGCGTAACCAAGCCGATCACAAACAACATCGTGATCCATTAGCGGCTGCCATCAAAAGCTTAGGCGGCACTCCCGTCATGGCAGAATCTAGCTATGATGTCTCCTCCTACATCAAGAAAAAAGAAGGAAACGTAGACTCAGATGTTAATATTGCCAAGCTCGCCCTTGCACTAGAAACAGACGCCGCGATTGCATACACCACAGAAATTGCCCAACTCAAAACCCCGGCATTAATTACCGCAGGTGCGAGTATCGGTTCTACTGAGTCGGCACACGCCGCCGCTATCCGCGCCACCTTTAAATCCTTAGGCGTCCCCCTCGAAATTGTGCCAAGTTCCTTTGTCAGTGCCGATAACCGCAGTGCTTGGGTGCTTACTGTTTAGACTTACGGAACAATTTTGGGGATTTGAGCTAATGCTAGATCCCCCAAAAAGGCTGCAAAAGCTGAGGGGGATCGAAGTTTGATAATATAGCAAGCGTGCAAGTTCGCGTGAGTACAGAAAAGTTCTGCGCTTCTTTGAGAATCACCCTTGTATTCATACCAACTATTTTGTCTCCAAAACCGCGCTTACCCATTCTCTATAACCAAATTGAGTTGAAAACTGCTGTAAAACCGATTGCCTCACAGTCTCAGACTCACGCAATCATCAAACTACTGAAAATATTCCTGAATCAAAGCTGACGATTTATTGACAAATGAGGCAATTCTCAACCTCTAGAACTTCAAGTCTTTGGCAGCAAGTTTAGAGATTAGCCGCAGCATCTGGCAGCAATTTTCTTCAGCTTTACAGTTTGGGCTTTGTTGAATTGGCAGGTTGGTTAGGGATATGGCAAGGATGATTCTGATGTTGCATCTCAGTGCAGTACTTTATCGTAGGAATGGGTTTCGATTTGGAAATAAAGTTACTTTTAGGAATTTTTCTGCAACTATTGAAAGCGGAATTTTCCGAATTAATCATAACAGAATAAATTACCTCTGGTATTTTATTCATTGCCACATTAACTGCTGTTTGCTTAGAACAATTACCAGTCAAACTGGGCGTTATTAATGCCATGCGAACGAGTTTGTGAGCAATGATTGGATTAATGGGACTGACACTTTTAAATAACAGCCATTCATCGCTGTCAAACTTCTCATCGCCTTGATCTGCGCGTTTTGTCTAATTTTTATCATCCATATTCCCTTTGTCTAGGGATGGTTCCTGCGCCTCAGGCGGGCTTGGGGACTGACTTGTTTTTTGCTGGATGGGGGCAGCAACGGCTTGATACTTGGTGCTTATGAAGCTACCAGGAGCAATGACACCATGCGTCGCAGTTGTTTGGGGGGCGATCGCTTTTTTTGGTTGCCGCACTGTGTCTGAATATCTGCCAGCGCCTAGCACCGCAATCATCACAACCCGAATATTCTCGTTAGCTCTTAATCGAGCAATAATGGTTCAGTTGCCAGGAGCGCCATAATGAAACATTTAATAATTAGGAAACTATTAACATCTCTTGTTCTGTTAGTAAGTATTATTGGCTTTTTCTTAAGCAGTTGGATTATTCTTCCCGCCCCAAATTATCCTTTATTAGTATTAGGCGTGGGAGCGCCAGAAGTCAGTCCGTGGCTCATTTTATTAAACGCCATTCCTTTAGCAATCGCAACATTTCAATTCATTGTATCGGCGCGGGTAGGACGACAATACAGCTTATGGCAACGCCTTGCTTTGGGCGCGAGTTTAGTAGGATTAATTTTTAGCCTCCTGCCACTAGTGCAACTGCCTGCAACCGAACAACGAATGACAGCAGCGATGGTTGAGGGGTTGGGTGCAGACTATATGGCAAGCATTCCCAGCGAGGTGCAAAGTAATATGCGCTCAACCGCTTCTCCCCTACAGCCCTTCGGGCATCCTACGGCAGACGCCTCCCCTTGGGAGAAGCCCAGATCCCATCCTTTTGTCCTTGCTGATGCTTTCCGAGGAATTAAGACGGGCGAAGTCCGCTATACACCTAATATCCAGTTTGCCGCGCCTGATGGCGTACCCTTGAAGATGGATATCTACCGTCCACCAACAGTAGGAAACTATCCCGCAATTATCATCCTTTACGGTGGCGCTTGGCAGTACGGCAACCCCAAGGCAAATGCTGATTTTAGTCGTTACATGGCAGCACGGGGCTATACTATTTTTGCGATCGATTACCGCCATGCACCCCGTTATCGCTTCCCGGCACAACTGGATGATGTTCGTGCGGCTTTAGGATACATTCGCCAGTATGCGGCTAAATACGAGGCACAACCGGATCGTATGGCATTACTGGGACGTTCTGCGGGCGGACATTTGGCAATGCTTGCTGCTTATCAACCGGATGCCTTACCCGTGCGGGCAGTTGTTAGTTATTATGGGCCATTTAACCTTACAGAAGGCTATAGAGATCCGCCTAACCCCGATCCCCTGAATGTCCGGGGTTTATTATCAGCGTTTTTAGGCGGTTCACCGGATCAATTACCAGAACAATATATCAAAGCTTCACCTGCAAGCTATGTAAAGCAACCACTGCCACCAACTTTATTAGTACATGGAAGTCGCGATCATGTTGTTGAAGTGCGTTTTGCCAGGGATATGTATAAGCGCCTACGTGCCTTTGGTAGTACCAGTGTGCTGCTAGAAATTCCTTGGGCAGAACACGCTTTTGATGCAATTTTCAATGGTCCGAGTAATCAACTAGCGCTGTATTATACAGAGCGTTTTTTCGCTTGGGCGCTGAAATGAAATTGCTACAAAAATATTAGTTTGAGTTTATAAGCACAGATTACAGGGGTCGCCTTGCCGCAAGCTACACAGCGGAATTTAAGTGTGTTTATCTT
>CADCTM010000357.1 GCA_902805485.1 uncultured Coleofasciculus sp.
ACCTAGAGGCACGGGGCAAAACCTCGGTAGATTGGTTCTTTAGCTTTAAGCTCCATCTCTTCGTTAACGACCAGGATGAACTACTCATCTTGACTATTACAATGGGCAATACCGATCAGCGCAAACTAGTACCCAAACTTCTGCAATCCTTTTTTGGAAAAGTGTTTGCACAAGGTTATGTGTCTCAATCGCTTGCTAGACAGTTGTTGGACACCTACAGCATTGAGTTTTCGTCAAACCTTTGATGCGCTTGAGCGATAAACTCATAGCTCTCAAACGAGTAATTGTTAAGTTCATGATTGACCAACTCAACAATAGTTCTCAGATTGTTCACGTTAGCGTGCCGAAGGCAAACATTCCCACCATCGCTGCTTTGCCAACTTCTGCGTCAATCTCATTTGTGGCTGAGTTTCCTACTATCAGCAGCCCCTAGCGAAGTCATAGCGTAGAACTAGAGAACCCCCCCCTCAAATTAGATATTGCTTTACCTCAGTTTGCTTAACCCGAACTCACTTCGATGAAACTTCGTCGTGCTGCATCACACACAGTAGGTTTCTGAGGAGAGGGACGATATGAGCAGGGTCAAAAAGCCTTAGGCTTGTTGCCGGTTAGCTTGTCGAATACTCTCCTGCCGGCGGGCTCTGTCCCATTGGCGATGCCGCCATAGTATGAAGCCCGTGATAGACAAAGCAATGGGTGACAATCCAATAACCATGTAGAGGACACGCGTTACTAGCCCACCAAAAGTACCAATGTGAAGAAGATAAATTTGGTTCCAAACCCAGCTATTCAGCGGCACTTCGAGGCTATTCTCAACTCGCAAGACTACCCCAGTGTACTGGTCAAGATAGATGTGGCTACTACCGTATGGGTCGGCATCCTGAGGGGATTTTTTCCACACATTGACTGCCGCCTCAGGAGTTTTCGCCGGAAAAATCTTGGTCGTTTCTTTCCCTGGTAGGGCAGCATCAGCGTTTTGTAAGATCTCGTCAAGCGCCATTGGGGTTGCACCCGCAACAAGCTGAGAGGTAGGCGGATCAGGGATAGGAGATGTGCGCGTGAGCCAGTTGACTGCCGGCTCAGCCATCTCCTGGAAAGTCAACGCTACTCCCGTCAGAGCAAGGAGGGAGAGAAACAGCATGGATAAGATACCTACAACCTTGTGAATATCGTAGTTAATTAGCCGATTCGGTGCTTGCCATCGGATTTTAATACCTGGTGTCAGCCGTTTCCACCCTGGCCAGAGCATCATTCCAGTAATGCTTAGCAGTAACAGCAGCAGACCAGAGATTCCAACAACTTTCGCGCCAACATTGCCAGCGAAAAGGTTCACGTGTAACTCGATTAAGAATCCTCCGAGTGTTTCTTGAAATGGACGTGAACCGAGAACGGCACCATTGTAGGGGTTAACATAAAAATCTATATACTTTTCACTCGGTGACTCCATCATCACCGTGTAAGCCCTGTCAGGTTCTTGGGGAATGATAATGCGGTGAGCCTTCAGATCCGGATGAGCCTCTTGAACGGTATTCAGTAATGTTTGTAGGGGAACCTGCTTATCCTGAGGCATGACTTGAAGCAGCTGGGGATTCCAAAAGTGGTCAAGTTCTCCTGCAAAGACCAGCATACTTCCAGTGAAACCGATAATGACCACTAGAATGCCTGCTATTATGCCTGCATAGCGATGCGAAATTAAGGCAGGTTCGCGTAGTTTTCTCTTTGACATAGTTGTTGAAGAACTAAAACTCTACTGAAAGCTTTCCTAAAACCCGCAGAGGCGCACCAGGATTTATGCCCAACCGAGAACCATAGTTAGCTGACGAGAAATATTCAACGTTAAACAGGTTTTCGAGGTTTAACTGAGCGCGCCAATTATTACGCTTGTAAAAGAGAGCAGCATCAGTACGGAAATAGCTCGGCAACTCAAAGGTATTATCTAAATCTCCTGGGCGATCGCCGACATAGAATAGCCCCAAGCCAAGTCCCAATCCTTGGAGATTTCCCTGTTGAATCTCATAGCTTGTCCAGAGGCTAATCTGATTATCAGGTGCATTAGCAAGGTCATTCCCCACAATGTCTGTATTATCTTGGCTGACAAAAGCATCCAAGTAAGTATAGGATGCGGCGATGTTCCAACCCGGTAATATTTCTCCGCCTAGATTAAGTTCGGCCCCGCGACTGGCTACTTCTCCTGTTTGTACAGAAAAAAGAGGATTTTCAGGATCAGGTGTCGATACATTCTGCTTACGAATATCAAAAGCAGCGAGAGTCAGGCTGAGTTGGTCAAGTATATCTGCTTTGATGCCTACTTCAACCTGTCTTCCTGTTTCTGGGTCAAAAGTCGAATCATCTTCATTTAGGCTAGCGGCAAAAGATGGGCTAAACGAGGTTGTATAAGATGCATACAGTGATAGTGGTTGAATTGGTTGATAGACCACACCAAACCGAGGTGAAAAATTACTATCTCTTTGCTCAAACTCTTCTCTAGGTTCACCTAAATCTTGTGTGGTGCGGAATTGATCGACGTAATCGTAGCGAACCCCTGCTAATACTTTCAGGTTGGATAAGAGATTAATTTGGTCTTGAAGATAAACACCTATTGTATCAACATTGTCAACTCGAAAGAATTCTGGAGCAATTTCATAACGTAATCCACTATAAATCGGATTAAAGACGTTAATAGATGGGTAAGGGTTACTGAACTGGAAACGGGGGTTTTCGGCGTTGTGGCGATATTCAGTTCCAAATAAGAGTTGGTGTTCAACTGGACCAGTGCTGAATTTACCTACCACCTCGGCATTAGTAAAGAATCTTTTGTAAGTTCCATCAGCATAGTACTCAAGGCGAGAGAGCTCCCCTGTCTCTTCATCAAAAGAATCAAACAAAGTACCAAATCTTTTAGGCCCGTATTACGTATATTGTACCGTCTGCCTAACTGACCAATC
>CADCTM010000358.1 GCA_902805485.1 uncultured Coleofasciculus sp.
TGTGAGGCAAAAGAGTAGATTTTTTAATAAAAATGGCTTAATTATTGAACAACTAAGCATATTTATCTACTGGTTTTTTGCTACAAACAAGAATTAATTGCATCTCTCATCCTAGTCTGTGCTAACTGAGATTTTGACCTAACAGATTGATGGGTATCTTTAGTTGCAACTGGTAGACAATTTCAATTACAACCAATTTCCGACTAGCACAAATGATGCCCAGTAAAACGGATGCTGGTACTGTGGTTTCTGCAAAAGTTCAAGTTGTGCAATTCTCAGCGCCTTAGCTTTACTAACTCCTGGATTTTTGGCGAGTTTTTGGTAAAACCCAATCATCAAAATAGCAGTAGATTCATCGTTCACTTTCCATAAAGTAGCAAGAGTACTCCGCGCCCCCGAGCGCACAGCAAATCCAGCTAATCCCAGTGCCGCCTTTTTATCTCCTGTAGCCGTTTGGCAAGCACTGAGAACAAGCAATTCAATCGGATTTGAGATGTTTTTAGATCGTTCTCGCAGTAACTCATTTAAATCTTTAACATTAATTCGACCATCCCAAGCCACCAGAAATGTTTGTTCTGCTTTGGAGCTAAACTGACCGTGAGTTGCCAGGTGAACAATAGGAAAAGGTGTGTCTTTAATCTGCGCCTTCAGCTTATCTAAAGTAAAGTTTTGGTTGAGCAAAATCGCAGATGGAACTTCCGAGGCAATTTGATTCACCTCCATTTCAACCGCAGGCAAAGCGGAAAAACCTTGACGAGACTCACTTAATCCTGCTGTTAGGGCTTTAAGCTGTTTAGGTGCGATCGCTTTTGGTTCTAATAGTTGTAACCCAGGCGTCAAAGCAATGCTGTATTTTTCAATTAAATACTGTTTGCCGTCATGAAGTGCTGCCATTGGCAAACTCCGCAAAGCATCATCCAGGACAAAGACTAAAGTTTCTACCTTATTTTGAGCTAATTGGGTTTCTGCCGGTAGAATAAGCCAATTATAAAGTTGTTGAGACAGGCGTAAACGATCTTCGTCAAAAAAGTGAGGATTTAAGTATAGTCGAAGTTGTTCGATTACCTTTTCTAGTTCAGTTTTTGCTAATTTTGTTTCGTAGTAAAATAGGGGTTGTCTTGGAGGGGCAACAATTACGGCAAGGCGATCGGGTAAAACGATTGGATAGATTACTGCCGCTTTTGGATCTATCTCGTCAATTCGTTGCGGTTTTGCATTCAAACACGCTTCTCGAAAAAAGTTATCAAGTTCGGCAAGTTGAAGCGCTTCGATTAATTCACGCGCTTGTTTTAGATTAGTTTGGTTTGGAGAAAATTGCAACAGTAGCGCTACTAATTCTCGGTAGACAGGTTCGACACTTTCAGTAAAAGAAAACTGCAAGTCGGGAGTCAGGGCAACTAGTTCCTGACGTAGTGATTTGAAAATATTAATAGCACTACTATATGCCGCGATTGCCTCTTGCGTTCTGTCCTGTTGTTTGAGAACTCGTCCTAGTTGCCACTGCAAAAGGGCGGTAATATCAGGCGCGTTAATTTCTTGGGCAATAGTGATAGCTTGCTCGGTTAAGTTTTTTGCCTCTTGCCACTGTGTAGAATGTTCGTATAAGTGTCCTAACTCACCTAGAGCATAGGCTTCGGCGCGTGAATCCTGCAAGGTTCTTGCTTGCTGCACTGCGGTTGCGACTAGTTGAGCAATGTCTTTCGTAGTTTGTGCATTGTCGGTAATTGAAGACATCTGCATTAAACTTTCTGCAAGGTTTACTTTTGCATAAATTGCTTCTCGACTGGGAGAAAGGTTGATGAGATTGGACTGAATTTGAGGTAATAAGGAGATAATTTCTGTTTTATTTTTGCCTTGTTCCTGACAGGAAGGAGTGGGATAAGAGCAGTTATTAATCATAGTTTTGATTAATAAACTCAGTTGATTCAGTTGTGCTTCAATACGAGTAAGAATAGTCGGTGCTGATGTTGCCGCTTGTTGATAGCGTGCGAGGGCAGCATCTGTTTGCTGGAGGGCGGCGAGGGTGTTGCCTAAACTCAGTAGGGTTGCACTAGTCTTGTTGGCAAAAATTGGGCTGTTTTTTTCAAGTTGCTGGGTGAGGGTTAAACTTTCCTCTAATAGGGCTTTAGATTGATTTAAGTCTCCTAAAGCTTGCTCGGCAACGCCTAACATTGCTAATCCTGTTGATTTTATGGTTACATCGGGTTGGGATTGCAATTGAGCGAGTGTTTGCTTTAAAATTGTTCGCGATCGCTGATAGCGTCCTAAACTTTGTAGTGCTTTAGCCACATTAATCTGACTGCCAAGCATTCCGGTGATGTCGCCAACAGACTGATAAGCTACCGCCGCTTGTTGCCAGGTATCGAGTGCGGTTTGAGTTTGTCCGAGTGCTAGTTGAATATTTCCTTGAGTATTGAGACTTTGGGCGAGTATACTTGTCTTTTCTTTATTTAAGGGAGTGGGAAATTCTAAGAGTTTCAGGCTTTGAGTAATGGCGCTTTGTGCGCGTTTCCACTGTCCTAAATTAAAGTAAGTTAAGGCTAAGTAATTAAGCGATCGCGCTTGTTCTAAATGATTTCCTTGTTGCTCGTACTGTTGAGCTGCCTGTTGCCAAATGCTGCCAGCTTCGGCGAGTCTTCCTGCGGCAAACAGGACTTTTCCTTGTTCTAACAAACTGATTGCTTCTGGGGCTTCTCTAGAGGTTTTATTCCTCACTACGAAAGGATATGAATTAAATTTTTTATTTTCTGTAATTGTTAAGAGTAAGTCTTTAGCCGGAATAGATTTAACTGGAAAATATTGGGCAATCGCTGGAGAAATTATTGTTGATAACAAAAAACATCCTAAAAATATGCTCACAAATAAATGTCGCGATCGGTCGCGCAAACAACGCTTGATCCGCTTATTTATACCCTTAATCTGTGATCTTCGTAATCCCATTTTAG
>CADCTM010000359.1 GCA_902805485.1 uncultured Coleofasciculus sp.
ATACCTTCAGGATAACGTCTATAGTTATGTATCCCAAACTGCATATGAAACAGAGCTTTGCTGGCTGCTTTATCTCTTTAGGTATGTTGAATGTATACCACCACTGTCGGCTAAAAACTTTCTTGATTCATCCTTCTAAATCTGAGATTTTGCAAAGCGCTAGTCAGATTGGCGAAGGCATAACAGGTCGCACCCTAAAGTATTTGTAGGGCTATAGTTATGATTGTCTTTACGCTTGGAACTATTTTTTTTCCTTTCGATCGGGCAGTTGATTGGTTACATGAACTGCTTGAACAGGAAATTATTGTTGAACCAGTACTACTGCAGCATGGTGCAACTTCTACTGCTAAATTAAACCATCCACTTTTAACAAGTGTGGCTTCACTGACTCGCAAGGAAATGTACGAATCCGTAAAGCAGGCCTCATTAATTATTTCGCATGCAGGTCAAGGTTCCACACGCATGCTAGCGGAATCGGGAGCATGTTTTGTACTCCTCCCTAGACTGAAACGTTATGGAGAGCATGTTGATGATCACCAGTTCTACTTTGCTCGTACAGTAGAAAAATTTGGCATACACTATTGTACTGAACTTAGTCAGTTAGCCACCTTCGTGAAGCAACGACCATCCTCCTTTCAAGGTGAATTATTCGATGCCCCTTCCCTAGTCAAGCATTTGATCACACAGTATCGAAGTTTGGATCTTAAAGAGCCAATATAAAGCCTTAAACGTGAGATTTTGACCTTGGTTAGCTGAAAAAAATTAAACCACAAATTTTTACCGATGTTAATCCTAATTATTCTGCAGAACTCGTGACTACTGGAATGGAAGGCAATCAACCTCACGTAAGTGTTGGAATGCCTGTATACAAAGGCGAGCGCTTCTTGGAAGCAGCCTTAGACTCTTTTTGGCACAGACGTTACCCAAGAGGTTTGTCGGGAATATACAGCTAAGGATGAACGCCCGCTACTATTACCACAATAAACAAGATTCTCGAGTACATGGTGCTGGGAAAACCGATTGTTCAGGTTGACCTTTTAGAAGGAAAGTGCTCGGCAGGCACGGCCTCTATTTATGCCAGACCCGGCGATGCAGTAGATTTTGCTGAGAAAATTATGGAACTTATAGAGCAACCTGAGCACAGAAGGCAGATGGAAATTGAGGAACAGCTGAGAATAAGGGAGCTCCTGGTGGAGTGGCGTCAGCAAACCCCTAGATTGTTAGACGCCTATCCAAGAGCCTTGCAGGACCAAAAAACTCCTGTCCCGAACAAAGTAGAGTCGGGTTAAGCAGCTAGAAACAAGACTTCAACGGAATCTTCAAAGCCTAGTTAAGCCCCTCCAGCTGTGGTAGTAATGGCGAGGCAATTAACTTCATTAGTGGGGGGTAATTCTTTAAAAACCCCAGAAAAATGAAACAGACTAGCCCGCGCATCAGCATTGGCATGCCCATCTACAATGGCGAGCGCTTCCTTGCAGAGGCGATCATGTCAATTTTGGCACAAACCTTCCAAGATTTTGAACTAATCATCTCAGATAACGGCTCAACAGACCGGACAGAAGAAATTTGCCGAGCGTATGCTGCAAAAGACCACCGTATTCGGTACTACCGAAACGGACAAAATCTTGGTGGTGCTTGGAACTTCAATCATGTCTTTGAGCTAGCTACAGGGGAGTATTTTAGGTGGGCTTGCTATGATGACATCTGTGCTCCAGAGCTTTTAGAGCGGTGCATCAGAGTACTTGATCGCAAGCCTTCAGTGGTTTTGTGCTACCCCAAAACAGTAATAATTGATGAGCAGGGTAAGTTTATAGAAAACTATCCTGATGACCTCGCTCTCTCTTCCTCAACACAACACGAGCGATATCAGCAGTTTCATCAACGGTTTCGAAATGGTGCAAGATGCAATGTACTGTTTGGCATGATTCGGCGCAACCTCCTCAAAAGGACGCCGCTGATAGGAAGTTACCCTTCATCAGACATCATTCTATTGGCAGAACTCGCACTCCTGGGTGAATATCATGAAATTCCTGAGCACCTGTTCTTTCGCAGAGAGCATCCGCAAACCTCACGAGGAGCGTACCTAGCTTTCAGAAATCGCCTTGCCTGGTACAACCCTGCTAAAAAAGGGCAACTTTATTTGACTCGATGGAAGTGTTGCTTCGAGCACCTTAGCGCCATAAAGCGTGTTCCGATGAACCAAGACGAGAAGGTGCGCTGTTATATCCAAATGTTGCAGTGGCTCACTTGGAATTGGCAGTGGTTAGTCAAGGACTTGCTCAAGGCTGTAAGTTGGCCCTTCTTAAAACCTCTTTTAAACCTTGAATCTAATCAGCATCGAAATATTCTCACCCTTAAAAACTTTTTGAAGCCGTTGAGGTAGTTCAAACCCAATGAATAAGCTGGAACTGAGTATCGTTAGCAAAAGATTTAATTAAAGGGGCAGCCTGGCCCTTGCTGCAGCCCTTTTTGAACTTTGAAGTAATAGCCGAATCCAAAAGGCTTCCCTTAGACAATGATGAAGTTATTCGCTCAAAGGTTCAGCACACGCCAAATCTTTAATTGGATTCAGAATAGATCCCTCTTTTGAAAACTCTCTAGGTACCAAGTTGTTACAGAGACTTCACGAGATTGTACTTCGATCTAGTTTATGGCGGACAATTGGGCTTGGGTGGACCATACCGCTTGGATTACTACCATTGATATCAGTTTGTGCAGCTTCAGTAACACAGACTAAAAACCCCAGCCTTTTTACTGAAAACTTCACAGGTACTTTCGAGTCAGGTATCGAATCTGGTTGGCGAAGAGAACTATGTTGTCGTCAATCAGCTGTGACTGTTAGTTCTCCTGTTCGAGCTGGGGAGCGTGCTCTTAAAATTACGCTTAATAAACGTGATTCTGACATTCAAAACAGTAAGCGAGCAGAGCTCAAAA
>CADCTM010000360.1 GCA_902805485.1 uncultured Coleofasciculus sp.
AAGGACATACTGCCTGCGATCGCACATTTCTTCGGGCTGTAATCAGAATTCGTAGGGGCGTAGCATTCGAGTGGCAATGCCTATACTTCAAACAAAATTTCCCAATCCGAATGCTACGCCCTTTCCCACAGTAGGCAGGGTGAAGCATTCGGATATAGAGATTTCGGATTACCACATAGATGGTGCCCCGAATGCTTCACCCCTACAGAATTGACGTACTGGCATCGAGACTTTAACTATGAATTCTCGGCTCAAAATACAAAGTTGCTAACAACTCACTTTCTTGAATCGCCAACTCATCCAACCGCGCCATTACAAGCTCTCGCTCAAAATAAGTATCCGCCAACACCCAGTAAACGCCAAAGTGACGGGCTTCAGACGCCATCAAACCCCGATAAAACTGGGCTAACTGGGGTTCAGGGCAGTGAGTTGCCAGTAATCCTAAACGCTCGTGA
The DNA here is from genome assembly GCA_902805485.1 of uncultured Coleofasciculus sp. GTDB lineage: Bacteria > Cyanobacteriota > Cyanobacteriia > Cyanobacteriales > Coleofasciculaceae > CADCTM01. The sequence goes on from CADCTM010000360.1 coordinate 456, forward strand.
GAACGCGCCTCAATCAATCCTGATATGAGCAACGAGTCTAATAAGCGCTCGGGTTCTGACCTACGAATCAGAGCCTTTAAGCCTGCGGCATAGGGCGGAGAATTTAGCGGCGCTAAGGGGATGCCCCGTCGTTCCAGCCACTGATTAACTTGCTCAAAATGCTCCAATTCCTCACGCGCGATCGCAGTTAGTTGACGCACCAACAGCGTATTAGAGGGATAGCGGAACATCAAATTCAATGCCGCACCAGCCGCCTTGCGTTCGCAGTGTGAATGGTCGAGTAGAATGATATCTAGATGAGCGATCGCTTGTTCGACCCAAGCCAAGCTCGTCGGCTGCTTCAGGGTGTTGATAGTTGGCAGTGTAGAAGAAGACACAGTTTTTAATTTAATTAACTCGCTTTTGAACAAGAAACAACTTGCCTTGATTGAGGGATGCTCTTACTGTAAAGCTTTTGACTAGTGGAACTATCCTCAGTGCATCAAGGTCTTTCCCTCAAAGGAAGACTTGCCTTGTCGAAGAAAAGCTTCAAAGCCCAAGTACGGTGTTCGATGCCAATAATAAAAAGAAAACTTACGATTTCTATTCATAACCCGCAATTAGGGTCTTGACACCTGTTGTCAACATAAATAGTTCTGGCAACTGAGAATCTGGGAATACTGATCAAGACCCAGTGTGTCAAAAGTATTTTTGAACACACTTATGCCAGCTAAATTTCAAGGGTGCTACTAAGTAATTATGCAATTCTGTTTGGAAAAGTAAAAATGTCTCACCGCCGTATAGTTATCGGTGACGTGCATGGTCACTATGACACCCTGATGACCTTACTCACCTCGATCGCCCCTGCCAGTGACGATCAAGTTTATTTTCTCGGAGACCTCATTGACCGAGGTCCCCAAAGCGCTCAGGTCGTGGACTTTGTGAAGCGAAGCCCCTATTCCTGTCTCTTGGGCAACCATGAACAAATGTTACTGGACATTTTGGGAGATGGCGAAATTTATGGCCCGGCCCTACAAGCATGGCTCTATAGTGGCGGTCACAGCACCGTCAACAGTTATGGCGAGGGCGGTGTAGACCAAGAACATCTAGACTGGATGCGAACACTACCAACCCACATGGACCTCGGAGACACCTGGTTAGTCCACGCAGGCGTTCATCCGCGAATTCCCTTAGAAAAGCAAACCGCCGAGCAATTTTGTTGGGTGCGCGACGAATTTCATAGCATCACTCAACCGTATTTCCCCAATAAGCTAATCATTACAGGTCACACGATCACCTTCACGCTACCCGGAGTGATGCCGGGGAAAATTGCCCAGGGTCGAGGTTGGCTAGATATTGACACCGGGGCTTATCATCCGAAGAGTGGCTGGATGACCGCGCTAGACCTTACCAATAGCCTCGTTTATCAAGCCAACGTTTTTCGGCGCCGCCTGCGGAAACTACCACTTGCCGAAGCGATAACGCGGGTAGAACCTTCTCAGATTCTCCCACGTCGATCGGCGCTACGTTCTTAGAAGCGATCGAATTCGATTTTTATAGGCAATATTATCTAAGCCAGTGCCCACATTTGCCTGTGCTGGATTGATCGCTTGGTTTAAGGCGTCAATTCGGTCAGAGGTCGCGGGATGAGTGTTTAAAAAGGAGGGAACGGAACCGCCCTTCTTCAGAAGTTTTTTCATAAACTCCACTATCCCAGAAGGCGCATAACCAGCTTGTTTCATCGTCTCTAGTCCTAACTGATCGGCTTGAAATTCATCCTTACGGCTGTTTGGACGCTGAAGTGCCAGTTCTACACCAATATTGACAATAGTATTTCTGTTGAGTCCTGCGGCGGTTGCTAAACCTCTGGCGACTGCCGCTTGCCGCATTTGTCCAAGGGCATGACGTCCCGCGATATGACCAATTTCGTGCGCCATAACACTTGCCAACTGTGCTTCATTATCCGCAGCAGCAATTAAACCTTTGTGGATGTAAACAAAGCCGCCCATAGTTGCAAAGGCATTAATACTATCCTCATCAACCACCTGAAAGGTGTATGGAATATTGGAGCGTTTGCTCTGTTGTTCCAGTCGCTGACCAATTTCATCAATATAGCGATTAATTTCTGGATTTCGATATAGCCGAACTTCTTGACTAACTAACTGTTGATTAATCTGCTTACCAATTTGGACTTCCTGGCGATCAGAGACATTAGACAATTGCACAACCTGAACACCCTGAAAAATCAAATCCAACCAAGGAATTGCTCTAGCCATCTGAGCGCTTCCCACAACAAGAATCAACGTTAGCATTCCAGACAGGAAGGGATATAACCAACGATGACGATAACGACCCGAAAAGAAAGAAAACGGATTTAACATAGCGGATACGACTAAGACAACTGTACAGAAGAAGCCTGGAAAAGCAGACGTATTTTGAGTGGAGTTAGTTGCCGTTTCTGTCTTGCCCTTCCTGATTTGGGGCA
>CADCTM010000361.1 GCA_902805485.1 uncultured Coleofasciculus sp.
CATACCTTCATTAACAAGCCGATTTCGCAAATTACTGATAAAAAATTACCCCTGAAAGGGTATCTTAATCAACAGAGAGAGTATGAGAAGTTTATGGCATCTATTCCCAATCCTTCCCTTGATGCTGGTCTGGCTGCCCTGAACCAGGGAAATTACTCAGTAGCGATCGCAAATCTAGAAGGTGTCCGCGAAACCGAGTTAGACGAAACCCTAGTATCACGCGCTTCTCAGGAACTAGTGACGGCGTATCGTCAAAACGGCGACATTGAAAAAGCGATCGCACTCTGTCAATATCTCTCTCAAGACCCTAACCCGAAGCTAAGATCCTGGGCAGATAGAAACCTCGTGGACTTGGAGTCTCAATCTTCATCAACTGACTCCCCAGGAGGATTCTCCGCCTTCGATGAAGCGGCGACTGCCAACCCACAGGTGAATGACTCTACAGGATTTGTTGCCTTTAACCCGACACCCACCAAACCCAAGACACCTCAACCCAGCACAACCTCAAGTCTTAAACAGCGCTTTGTCAGTTCAACTAAGCGTTTATTTCCAAACTCACAAAGCCCAAACCGGGACAGCACATCGACAAAAACATCCGCTCAAGTCAACTCAGAAGCCGCTTCCCGCCTTCCGGCACACTACTCACCGCCCCCCACGTCTCATCCCTCAATCTTTACCCCACGCCCCCGCTGGCGCAATAGCCCACGCGCCCAGAATTGGAGTCCCCTCAAAAAACTCAAATTCCTCCGCCTATGGTTGGTGCAACTTGTCAGTGCGATCGCCTTTTTCTGGGTGCTGCGCCTTGTCGTTCAATTTCTCATGGCGACAACCAACAATTTCCTTGTAACTTTACCGTTTGTCGAACCCATCCCCCTCTTCTACAGAGATCCAACCCAAGGACTAGCAATCTTTCTCCTGATCCTCTTAGCCCTCTCTCCCTGGTTAATCGATGGATTATTAAAGCACTTTCACGGTCTTCAATCCCTAAACATAACGCAGCTATCTTCCCGTAGCCCAGAAGCGGCACAGATGATCCAAAGTCTTTGTCGTCAGCGACGCCTGCCTATACCCAAGTTAGGGCTTTTACCTAGTGATACGCCGGTCATCCTAACTTATGGCAATCTTCCCCGAACTTCCAGAATTACTGTCAGTGAAGGCTTATTACAACAACTAGCTGATGATGAAATTGCGACGATTTATGCAGGACAACTTGGACATATTGCCCACGGTGATGCGCCTTTAATGTCTCTGGCAGTACTGATTCTCCAAATACCCTACAGCATTTATTGGCAAGTCGCTCAGTGGGGAGAACAGTTGCCGGGGTTAATCGAACGCCGGATGCCTTCGTCTCGGAAATTTTTCACAGCGATTTTTGTCGGAATTACAGGCATTATCGCTTCTTTAAGTTATGGCATTTACTGGTTACTTCAGTTGCCCTTAGTGTGGTTTTCACGGGCAAGGGTTTATTATAGCGATCGCCTTTCGGTAGAAGCGACAGGAAATCCCAATGGCATGACTCGTGCTTTACTAAAAATTGCCTTGGGTATTTCCGACGACATCCAAACTTATGGCACAACTAGCAGTCTTTTAGAAGGCTATGATTTACTGCTACCCGTCGGATATCGGCAGGCACTTGAGTTCAGCAGTTGCTCTCCTGGAACTCCATTTGAACGTGTTTTACAGTGGGATTGCACTAACCTTTACCGCGACTGGTTAATTCTCAGTGCTTCCCACCCGCTTCTTGGGGAACGCTTGGTGATGCTTTCTCGTTATGCTCACTTCTGGAAGCTTGACACAGAGTTAGATTTACCCCCACTTAGTCCCCCGATTCGCGACAACGCGGCGCGATTGTCCAAATTGGGAAATAGTTACAAAGCCTTACCTTTATTGCAAAGTACTCTCCTTTCCGGTTTAGTACTTGGACTCTTACTGCGGGGACTAATGTGGTTAATTGGGCAAGTTGGAGACAAGCTGAATATTTGGCAACTGATTTGGATGCATAATGCCCGTCCTTTTTTGGATGCTTGCATCTTGGTTGCTTTTAGTCTTAGCGTTTTTCTCTGGATTAACCGCTACTTTCCTGATATTAAACCTTCAACAGTTCGCAAGGAACCGAATTTAAGCGACTTGTTGACAAATCCTGCTACTCTCCCGCCGGATAGTCAACCTCTACAGTTAAGCGGCAAACTTTTGGGAAGGCGCGGTGTCTTCAACTGGTTGGGGCAAAATTTAATTTTACAAACGTCTACGGGGTTAGTGAGACTGCACTTTTCTTCGTTTCTTGGACCCCTTGGTAATATCTTACCCCTGTCAACTCGTCCCGGCACTTTGGTAGAACAGCAAGTTACTGTCACCGGTTGGTTTCGTCGCGGGGCAACGCCTTGGATTGATGTTGAAACTTTACGTCCTGCATCGGGCAAGGTTATACAAGCGTATTATCCAATTTGGATTACGCTGCTTGCCCTTGTTGCTGCTGTCTGGGGTGCGTATCAAATTTGGCTCGCTTAGTGGGTATTCTCGTGGGATGTGGTAAATCTGTAGGGGCGGAAGGCTTTACGCTCTTACAATTTGGCAGATCACAGACAATTTAGAATCGCCATAATAAGCCAAATGCCTGAGCCTAAATGTAACGAAATGTTGCTGAATCTGGAAGTTAGTGTTACATTTGCTTACATAAGCCGTTCGATGGTTATCACTGAGCTTTTTAGGCAATAGCAAAGTGCGATCGCTTCGGTATCAGGTTTTCTCCCCCACAACACAGTAAGCTTTACCAGTCACTACAAATGGCTGGTTTTTTATTGGGTAAAAGGCGATCGTTTTTCTGTTTAATAGTTTCAATCCCTGAAAGGGATTTTTCATAACTGAAAGCAAGTCCCCTTTCTTGTCTCCAGGCGTTGTCTAGTTTCAATCCCTGAAAG
>CADCTM010000362.1 GCA_902805485.1 uncultured Coleofasciculus sp.
GCCATTGCTCTTCACCTAGCATAAGCCTGATCTTAAGGCAGTTAGATACAGGTCATGGGATAGCGTTAGCGAAGCGAGGCGTTAGCCTAGCGCATCAGCGCTTCCTGATGGGTTTTGGGCTAATAAGAAGCGATGTCCTTTAGCTCAAAAGCACTACCTAAACCATACCCATCAAGAGAGGGGCGAAGCCTTCATCTTCAGTCCGAGATCAAAAACCTCTAGACTTAGATAAACACTTCACCCCTCCGGAATGAATAGATAATTAAACTGGTCGAACTAAGGCGCTAACGCACTACCCCGTAACAAACTACCAATCGTCTTCGCCGTAATCTTCATCTGAATCAGCGGATTAGCAGGAACAACGGTTTTGTATAAGTAGCTATCAAACGTCAGCTTCTGCACATCTCTGTCAGCGCACATCTCAACAAACGCCTCACGAGTCGCGTCAGAGCGATAGAAGACGGTTTGCAGAATATCCAAGACTTTATAAGTCAGTCCGTACTTCCGATCCCAGCGCTTCAGGTAAAGCTTGAGGTCAGCTTCTGTGGGGATGCGAGTACCGCCGTTGGAAGTTTCCACAATCGTTTCTGCACACATCCGGGCTGATTTTGCGGCAAAATAAATGCCTTCACCAGAAGACTTGGTGACAGTACCCGCCGCATCTCCGACCAATGCCACGCGACCAACCACACGGCGGGGTCTGGGATGCTCTGGAATTGGGTGAGCTTCAACTTTGATGATTTCGCCGCCTGCCAAGCGCTTCGCCGCCCTGGTGCGGATGCCAGCTTGCAGTTTTTTGATGTCGGCTTTGTGAACCTTCATCGTGCCTGTGCCTACGGCAACGTGGTCATATTTGGGGAAAACCCAAGCGTAGAAGTCGGTGGAAACATCGTCACCAACATACATTTCTGCCAGGTCGTTGTAGTATGCCATTTTGTCGTCTGGCAGACGGATGCGCTCTTGGAAAGCGATCGCATAATTATAATCCCCAGCATCAATCGCTTTCGCCACTCTGGAATTCGCGCCATCTGCACCAATTACCAAATCAACTTTCAGCGTCTTTGGGGTTCCTTCCAAACTGCCATTGGAATGGTCGGCATAGTGGAGTATATAAGGGTCTGAATTTTTGGTTGGGATGTCCAATTTGTGAACAGTGCCGTTGATCAGCTTTGCGCCTAATTTGGCAGCGCGGTCACGCATAAAGCCGTCAAGCACCTCACGGCGGCACATCCCGATATATTCGTCTTCTTTTTCAATATTGATATCAACTTCGACATTCGACGGCGAGATCATCTTCATCTTTCTCACCCGTCGGTCGATAATTTCTGGTGGCAAATCAAACTCGCTCACCATACATAGGGGAATCGCGCCGCCACAGGGTTTAGCATTATCAAGCTTGCGCTCAAATAAGAACGTTTCAATTCCGGCTTTTGCTAAAGTCTCTGCGGCAGAAGATCCAGCAGGTCCTGACCCAACAACAGCAACTCTTAGTGCTGGCATTTTTTCTCCCAATCTTTATCGAGCTACGGAGTGCATGGTATCACGGTCTTTTAGGTGATCTGACGCTTGGGCTGAGATTTGGGTCAACTTGAAATACACCTTAACAACAACGCGCAATAGTGCTTAACAATTACTGATGTGAGTGGTCATAGATGCCAAGTCTGCTATTTGTAACATGCTCAGTGGGCTGAATCGTAGAGACGCTTCGCCAAAACGTCTCTACAATACTTAGCTGAGGTGGCTTATTTTATAATTAGCCAACTTACTAAATGTCTAACAGCCGATGGTCACGTTGCGTGCTTTCTCTAGTTACGAGGCATTACTGAAGCTTGCGGAGCGTTATCCTGAGCTAGATTTGGCTTCCGTCGAGACTTGTCTTGCATTTCTCAACACTACGGCGGAAGTTTACGACGCTTTAGATGCCCATTTTGCTCGTTATGGTCTTTCGATGGGAAAGTTTACTCTGCTGATGCAATTGCTACAAGCGCCTGATCAGGAACTAACACCCTCAGATTTTGCTGAACGTGCTGGTGTTACGAGAGCAACAATTACTGGACTTCTGGATGGACTCGAACGTGAAAAATTAGTTAAACGCAAGCCTCATTCAGCAGATAGACGCAGGCTATCTATTCATCTTACGCCCCAGGGTGAGCAATTACTCTTACAAATGCTTCCAGACCATTTCTGCCGCACTACAAATCTGATGGCTAATCTTAGCGAAACGGAGAAGCAGATTTTCATTGAGTTGCTAGCTAAGGTTCGAGCTGGAAGTCTAGCAATGCGTGAACCGTAGAAAGTAAGTGAAACTTCTACAGGAAAGGCTTTGTAATTTTAATTAGTTGACTAACTGTAAGGGGACTAATTATAATTTTGTCAAACCTTGGTCAAACAAAAAGCTGTATGAAAAAGTTAAGCGTCAAGCCAAAAAACTGGTTACTATCCGCTCACGTTGCCTGTGGAGCAATTTGGTTTGGTACGGCTTTATGCATGATTGTCATTGCTCTAAGTAACCGAAATACTACAAACGGCGATGAATTGTATGCAATTAACTCAATCTTGAAGCGGTTAGATGACTTTGTAATTATTCCGGCTGCCAACTTGTCCCTATTAACAGGTGGACTGCTTTCTTGGTTAACAATTTGGGGATTTGTCAAGCATTATTGGGTTATTGTTAAGTGGATTGCAACCGTAACATTAATTGTGTTCGGTACATTTTGGCTTGGTCCGTGGACGAATGCAATGACTGCGATTTCTGATGCAGAGCGATCGCAAGCATTGCAAAATCCGTTGTATATGTTTGATCAAAAAGGTGTGATTGTTGGTGCAATTATTCAAACTTCCTGCGTTTTAGGAATTATTGGCATTTCAGTTCTCAAACCTTGGGGAAGACGAAATGTTAAAAGTCAGAGTC
>CADCTM010000363.1 GCA_902805485.1 uncultured Coleofasciculus sp.
ACGAATGAAGAGCGTTATATTACGCCAGAATTGAAAGAAAGGGAAAATAGAATCCTGACGGCAAGGGAAGATTTAAATCGTTTAGAATACGAGCTGTTTGTTAATTTGCGAAACCAAGTTAGCGAACAAGCAGAACAAATTCGCAATGTGTCGCGTGCCGTTGCAGCAGTTGATATTCTTTGCGGTTTGGCAGAGGTGGCGGTGTATCAAGGATATTGTCGCCCGGATATGGTTGAAGGACGGGAAGTGACGATTATTGATGGGCGTCATCCAGTGGTGGAACAATCTTTACCAACTGGGTTTTTTGTACCTAATTCAGCATATTTGGGTAAAGAAGTCGATTCACCCCAGCAGGGTTTAGAAAGGGAGGGGAATCAAAACATTGAGCGACCTGATTTAATCATTCTTACGGGACCAAATGCAAGTGGAAAAAGTTGTTACTTGCGGCAGGTGGGGTTGATTCAACTAATGGCGCAGACGGGGAGTTTTGTGCCGGCGTCTTCGGCAACATTAGGAATATGCGATCGCATTTTTACTCGTGTCGGGGCAGTCGATGACTTAGCAACAGGTCAATCTACCTTCATGGTAGAGATGAATGAAACCGCAAATATTCTCAATCATGCTACAGCTAAATCCCTAGTTCTTCTCGATGAAATTGGGCGGGGGACGGCAACATTTGATGGTCTTTCAATTGCTTGGGCAGTCGCTGAATATTTGGCAACAGAAATTCAATCCCGAACGATTTTTGCAACCCATTACCACGAACTTAATGAACTTGCCTCACTGCTGGAAAATGTCGCAAACTATCAAGTAACAGTTAAAGAATTACCCGAGCAAATTATCTTTTTACATCAAGTGCAACCGGGTGGTGCAGATAAATCCTACGGCATTGAAGCGGGGCGTCTAGCAGGTTTACCAGCATCGGTGATTCAACGAGCAAAGCAGGTGATGGGGCAGATTGAGAAGCATAGCAAAATTGCTGTTGGGCTACGCAAAGGGATTGAAAAGGATGAATCTCAGTAAGGGTGTTATTAAGATACGCTGTGCAACGCCTAAAATTTTTTGATTACCCATAACTTTAGAAATCAGGGTTCAAAACGTGCGGGTGGTTGCTTGGACCAAGTAAAACAAAAACTTGCACCCGCACCCAATTCTGACTCAACCCAAACCCTGCCGCCTCGACTTTCAACAATCTTTTTAACAATAGACAAACCCACACCCGTTCCTTCAACTTTATCTCTTGCTTCTAGTCGTTGGAAGATGCCCCAAATCTTATTATGAAACTCCGGGGCAATACCCAGACCGTTGTCAGTAACGGCAAACTCATAGTATTCCTCTCTATTTCGGACACTAATCTGAATCTGAGCATCAGGAGTTTGAACATACTTAATTGCGTTGTTCAACAAGTTCATAAATACTTGTTCTAAGGGAATTTTCTCCGTTTCAAATGTCGGCATTCCCGGTTCAACTGTAATAGTAATATTTGGTGCTGGGGCGAGAAGTTCAATTAAATCAGATAATAATGTCGTCACATTCACCGCCTCAATCTGTTCTATGCGACCGGCACGGGAATATTGCAAAATTCCGTCAATTAACGCTCCCATGCGGTGGACGCGCTTACGCATCAAGTGGAGATGTTCGCGGGAGTCCTCGCCGAGTTGGTCGGCAAGATCTTCTTCGATCCACTCCGATAAATTTGCGATCGCTCTTAGGGGTGCTTTTAAGTCGTGAGATGTAACATAAGCAAATTGATCCAAATCTTGATTACTACGCCTCAAGGCTTGAGTAAGATGGGCAAGTTCTTCAGCTTTTTTCTCAATCTCTTGCCGCGATCGCACTTGTTCAGTCACCTCCACGGCGTGTGTCATAATGCCATAAACCTTGCCCTCCGCATCCCGTAGCGGTTGATAGACCACATTCCAGAATCCTTCCTTCTGAGAGCAGACGCTTTTCCCGTCGCACAACACCCGCATCTCCTTGCCGACAAAAGGTTCTCCACTGCGATAAACCTCGTCTAACAACTCAAATAAAGCATCTCCCTCGCTCTTTGAAAACGCCTCGCGGACAGTTTTGCCCAATATATCGCCGTTACCAACCAGCCTTAAATACTCTACGTTAACCGTTTCGATTACATGGTTTGAACCCCGAAACGTCGCAATCGCAGCGGGTGCTTGCATAAACACACCTTGGAGTTCAGCGCGTGCCGCTTCTGCTTGTGCCAAAGCGCTATCACGTGCCGCCTCAGCTTGCTTACGCTCGGTGATATCAGTATTTATGCCCACCCACTCCCGAACTTTGCCGTCCGCTTCTACTAGGGGGACGCCTCGACCGCTTAGATAACGATACTCCCCATCGTAGCGCCGGACGCGGTATTCAATTTCATAAAGGCTACAGTTTGCCAAAGCTTGCTTCCACAGCTTGGCAGTAAGAAGTTGGTCTTCTGGATGAATTGCCTTAAGCCACCCCCAACCCTGATATTCTTCGTAGGTTTGTCCTGTAAACTGCGCCCATCGGGGTTGTACCCTTACAAATTCTCCTGCCGCGCTAGTGTCCCAAATAATTTGAGAAGTCGCCTCCACCAAAGAACGATAGCGTTCCTCACTCTTACGGAGGCCTTCCTGTACTGTTGCAATCTCAACACATTTTTGTTGGTAAGACAGTTGTTCTGGGTTGTCCTGAGCCATCTTCCACATCGATGTTTGACTTGCTGAAGCTTTACTTACTTGATCGTTGCTTTCAGCCCGAAAGCGCTCTTCCTCAGCTCGTTGAAGACTTACGCCATCAGCTTGAAACTCCCTAGCCCACTCTGTTTCACTCATTTTGTCGGCGCTTTTAATCAAATACATGGTTACTTTAACATTGCCACTTACTTAGAGATTTTTTGAGATGACGTTATTGAATAGC
>CADCTM010000364.1 GCA_902805485.1 uncultured Coleofasciculus sp.
TAACTGAGGAATTGAATTGTTTTATATTGTTAGCATAATGGGTTTCAAACACCCCGATGATTTAGTTACGAACTCTCCCTAATTGAGCAACAAAAAACGCCACGCTTCTGCTGCTATCCCTAAGAGAAAATTCTCCAAAAGTTGCCTTTCCTGTAAACGTCCCCACTATAGTCACCTTAGCGGCAGAATCAACAGCAATGGCATAATTTTCATCATCACCATTTCCCCCTGCCTGCTTGACCCAAATTAGGTTGCCCTGAGTATCATATTTAGCAACAAACACATCTCTAAATCCTGCACTTTTTAGGATTGTAGATCCAAAAGTCGCACGGTCTGCAAACCCACCACTGATATAAGAATTTCCCGCATCATCTACTTCAATTTCACACCCTTCATCGGGACCCGAACCACCCATTTGACGAACCCAAAGTATATTACCACTGGCATCAGCTTTCGCCAGGAAAATATCTTTAGATCCCGCAACACTATTAAGGGTTTTATTGCCAAATTTTACCGAACCGCTAAAAACTCCTGAAAAATAAATATTACCAGCGGCATCAGCAGCAATTCCGCGCCCATAATCCTCTCCCTTACTCCCAAAACTCTTCGCCCACAAAAGCTTTCCTGACTTGTTATATTTAGCAAGAAAAACATCTTTTAATTTACTTGAACTTTCAACCTTATCACTACCAAAACTCAAGGAACCAATAAATTCGCCCGTAGCTAAAACATTATCCTGTTTATCGACAGCAATACCCCGCCCCCTTTCATCATTCAGTCCAGCAATTTGCCTAGTCCAAAGAAACTTGCCGTCCGGGTCATACTTGGCAATAAAAATATCCTGTTCTCCCTGATGATTTAAAACTACATCTTCTATTTTTACCTCCCCGTAGCTGTTAGCAATAACTAGGGCATTCCCAGAAGAATCAGAGACAATTTCATTGCCACCATCAAGACTGGAACCGCCGGCTTGTTTAGCCCAAAGCACTTTTCCAGAAGAGTCAATTTTAGTGATGAACATATCACCGGAACCAACCTCTTTTAGCGTAAATTTATCAAAATCTACGATATTACTAAAAAGACCCGTTACAAAGCTATTACCCTTTTGATCGGCATCAATAATATCAAATGCGAAATCCCTGCCTTGGGCGCCAAACTGCCTTACCCAGCGGCTCTGTCCTTTGCCGTCATATTTAATAATAAAGATATCTTGTAACCCAGAACTAATTATTTCTTGAGCGCCTAAATTAGTTTTGCCTTGAAAGGAACCCGTGGCGATCGCATTTCCAAAATTATCCGCTGTAACGCCTCGTGCCACATTATTTCTGTCTCCACTTCCCTGCTTCGCCCACAAGAAATCTGGCACTTGGGCGTAAACTTTCGTTGAAATAAAAATGATGGCAAGTGTCGTTAAGGCAAAGGTAAAAAATCGAGCAGGGAAAAGTTTCATAAGCCTTAAACTTATTAAAAGAAGGTAATTTTTAACCACAGACAGAGATGATACTTGGCAATGGTTATTGACGGCGTGCAAGAGGTTTATTAGACTAAATCAAGTTAAGAAACATCTAAAGTTTCAACTGCCGCCCGCTTTGAATCAACCAGATCTCTCACTGTTTTTTGTAGTTGATCTACAGTGGGAATTACAGTCCGCCATCTGTTTCTAACGAGGAAAACTCCCAACAAGTTCCGCTGGCGATCAATCCAAGGTGAGAACCCAAAAGCACCCTGACAACTTAGTTGAATTGCCTTCCCATTTGGATCAACCATGTCGCGCCATGCTCCTAATCCGTAATGTCTGTTGTCTTTATGGGGTGTGTACGAGATTGGAACGCCACGAGTTTGATCGCGCTGCATTTCTTCAACTAACTGTGCTGAAAGTATTCGTTTCCCGTTGAAAACACCGTTGTTGAGGTGCATTTGGAGGAGGTTAGTGTAATCTTGAAGGGTGGACGAAGCGCCACCGGCAATACGCGGATTTTTAGTATCACCGTAGGTCGTATTCGCCATGTTGAGAGGTTGCTTAATTTTCTCTTCAAATAAGGCATTCCAAGACTTCCCGCTGACAATTTCTGCCAACCGAGCGGCTACCTGATAGGAAACCCCGCCGTAGCCAAAATCAGTGCCGGGATCTGACCGAAGACCGACCTTGAAAATTCGCTCAACGCATTCCTCTAAAGTAATTGAGTTATCAGCAAGGCAGCGGTTCTGACCGGGCAAGCCTGAGGTATGGGACAATAACTGCCGCAGGGTGATGCTTCCCTCTTGACCTGTTAATTTCGGCAGGTATTTCGAGATTGGGGCGTCTAAGGAAAGTCGCCCGTCATCTACGAGGGTCATGATTGTTGAAGCGGAGATCCACTTAGTGGCAGATGCGATCGGCACAACGGTGTCCACGGTGTATTTGCCGAAGGTTTTCTTGTAAATTACCCGGTTATCTCTCATGAGGAGTGCAGAAGCCCCTCCCAAGCGGTCTTTGTTCACGGCACTCTCAATCGTTCTGGTCACGACCGGGACATCAACAGCGGCATCTGTGGCTTGTGGTTGTCCCTTTAACGGTCGCAGGCAGCCCGTGAGCGAAACAAACATGAACGCCAGCCCTGCAAGTAGAAGAAAGGAGGCGCGACGGAAGGTACGGTTCATGATCGCTTCCTGGTTTCAATCGGTTAACAATAAGAAATCTGATTCAAGAAAAAGCCTTGTAGTTCCCAGAATAGTAGAAATACCTCAAAATTATCTAGATCACTGCGTAAGCAAATGTACTTTTAGTAACATCAGTTAACAGGTATGATGATGCCTTAGGGATTGCTTATACTAGTTCTTTAGTAATGTTAGTCTGTGAGTCATGAATCTGAGAACTGCCCCTTTATTTGAAACCTTGGGAACAACCGTTC